>NZ_JBEFDG010000020.1:0-47647 GCF_040137905.1 Corticimicrobacter sp. | reverse complement strand
TACGGCACCGTATCGAAATTGTCGATACCGGACTGGCCCTGTTCGGTGTGGCAATGATCCCGCTGGTGTGCTGGGTTGGGTATGCTGCCGGCTTTTGATGTATGCCTATTGGCAGGGTAAGTCAGATGATATAGAATTAAGGGCTTTTCACATCCTCTGCTGGCGTTCTTATCTTTCTACAACAACCCGCCAGGCAAGATGTCATGGAGTTTTCAATGAACCTGATTGCCATCATCGAGCAAGAAGAAATTGCCCGTCTGACCGAAGGTCGGACCATCCCCGAATTCGCGCCCGGCGATACCGTCGTGGTCAACGTCAATGTGGTTGAAGGTACCCGCAAGCGCGTCCAGGCCTACGAAGGCGTCGTGATCGGCCGTCGCAACCGTGGCCTGAACTCGGCTTTCATCGTGCGCAAGATCTCGTCCGGCGAAGCCGTCGAACGTACGTTCCAGCTGTATTCGCCCCAGATCGCCTCGATCGAAGTCAAGCGTCGCGGCGACGTCCGTCGTGCCAAGCTGTACTACCTGCGCGAGCGTTCGGGCAAGTCGGCTCGCATCAAGGAAAAGCTGGTGCGCAAGCAAGTCCAGGCTTAAGCCGTTTTCCGGCCCTGGTGCCGGAATCCGCAAAAAAAAGACGCCGCAAGGCGTCTTTTTTTTTGTCCATCAGCATGTCGCTGCTGTATTCATCGCTGCAGTATTCGTGCTGCCCGAATGCAGCGTGGCGGAACGGGCCGATTTCGTGCTGGAACGCCTGGAGGGCGTTTCCATGCTCCGACCATTGTCGTAACATGCAGGAGTATTCATTCTTTTTGTCTGCCATGCCACAGTCCGCTGCCAGTCGTCGAACCTCGACGGTCGTGATGACTCGCTTTGACCCTGAAGCCCAGCCCTGGGAGTCTGCGTCCCAGGGATTGCTGTCGCTGCCTGCCGATCTGCTGGAGCCAGCTGCATTGCGCGGATTGTTGCGTATCCCGCCGCCGCCGGGATGGGTCTGGAGCCAGGGGGATGGCGTCTTGCTGCGACCGTTGCCCGATGATGCACAGTTCGAGCCCGTGCAGGCGGCCGTGCTGATCCCGCTGGTCATGCGTGGCGATGGCCTGCATGTCATGCTGACCCGGCGTGCCGGGCACCTGCGCGATCATCCTGGCCAGATCAGTTTTCCAGGTGGCCGAATGGAGCCGTTCGATGTAGACACCACGGCCACGGCGCTGCGCGAGACCGAGGAAGAAACCGGCCTGGGCAGCGAGTTCATCGAGGTATTGAGTACGCTGCCTGCCTATCAGACGATCAGTGGCTACGTGGTGACGCCGGTGGTGGCGCTGGTGCGTCCAGGCTTTGAGGTGCGTATCGATCCGGACGAAGTGGAATCGGTGTTCGAGGTGCCGCTGGCTTTCCTGATGGATCCGGCCAATCACCGTCTGCACCGTTTTACGCCGCCTGATGGTCAGGCGCGACGCTATTACTCGATGCCCTGGGGCGAGTATTTCATCTGGGGCGCGACGGCCGCCATGCTGCGCAATCTCTACCGGCGGCTGTCGGCAGCCTGAGTGGTGATTTCAGGAGTGAGCGCCTGCTCTTTTGGGGTGCACAGCCACTGGGCCACTGGCTTTGAAAGCAACCGCCTCCAGGCAATGTTGCAGAAGATGGCCTGGGGTGATGGTGTGGCTTTATTTGCTCCGACCACGCTCCTGCAGGATACGGGCATACAGCGCATGGCGTTCCTGCCCGATCTGCGCGTGATCAAGCGCCTGCAATACCTGGCAACCCGGCTCGTGCAGATGGGTGCAGTTATAGAAGCGGCAGTGCGCCGCGTGCTCGGCAAACTCCGGAAAGCCCCGTTCGATATCCGAGTCGGACAGGTGGCTCAGGCCAAAGGCCTGGAAGCCCGGTGAATCAATCAGGTCGCCGTTGCCATCGGGCAGATGGTACAGGCGCGTGCTGGTGGTGGTGTGCTTGCCGGTGCCCAGCGCTGTGGATATTTCACGCGTAGCAGCCAGGGCATCAGGTACCAGGGCATTGAGCAGTGTCGATTTGCCCATGCCGCTCTGGCCCAGCAGCAGGTTGGTCTGTCCATGCAGATAGGGCAGCAGCTTGTCGCGCGCTTCTTCCTTGTGGTGTGCGCACAACTCAATGATGGGAACACCCAGCCGGTCGATATCGGTCAACTGAGCGCGGGCCTGCGCCAGCCCATCCGCCAGGTCGATCTTGTTCAGGATGATGAGGGGGCGAATATCGACGCTCCAGGCACCGACCAGTGCGCGACCCAGCAGGTCAACAGAGAAGGGCGGGGCCACGGCCAGGACGATCAGCAACTGATCGACGTTGGCGGCAAACACCTTGGTACGCATTTCGTCGGATCTGTAGAGCAGGTTGCGCCGGGGCTCGATGCGCTCGATGGCACCCTCGGCTTCGCCCTGCAGGCTGACCTGCACCCGATCCCCCACGGCAGCCTGGCCTTTCTTGCCGCGAGGAAAACAATGGCGCAGGCGGCCATCGGCAAATTCGACCGTATAGTGGCGACCATGCGCCGCGATGACCAGACCGCAGGTGATGCTGTTCATGCGGGCTGTGCTCCACCGGCAAGGCGCAGGCGTGCGATGCGCACGGCCGCAGGAGGATGGCTGTCGTAGAACGCCGAATGCAGCGGGTCGGGCGTCAGGGTGGCGGCATTGTCGTCATATAGCCGTACCAGTGCGGCGATCAGGTGATCGGCATTGCTCTGGCTGGCGGCATAGGCATCGGCCTGGAATTCATCGCGCCGCGAGCCCATGTTGGTGATGAAGGCAAAGGGGAAGGTAAAGACGGGTACGACCAGGCAGAACAGTACCAGCGCCATGGCCTGGAACGAGGCGAACTTCACGAGTTCCACGCCCAGGCCGACGTAGAACCAGAGTTGCGTTGACAAATAGCCAAGCAGCGCAAAGAAGCCCAGGCTCAGGGCAAAGCTGACGACGATGCGCTTGAGGATATGGCGATGATGGAAATGGCCCAGCTCATGGGCCAGGACGGCCTCGATCTGGTCATGGTTCAGGCGCGAGAGCAGGGTGTCGAAAAACACGATGCGGCGAGCCTTGCCGAAACCGGTGAAGTAGGCATTGCCGTGTGCCGAGCGCCGCGAGCCGTCCATGACGAACAGGCCGTTCAGCGGAAAGCCGCAGCGTGTCGCCAGGTTGCGGATGCGGCCGGCCAGGGTCTCATCCTCCAGCGGGCTGAAGCGGTTGAAGAGTGGCGCGATCCATAGCGGAAAGGCAACCAGCATCACCAGGTTGAACGCCACCCACAGCAGCCAGGCCCACAGCCACCAGAGCGTGCCGGCCTCCGTCATCAACCAGAGCACGGCGGCGGCCAGCGGCAGTCCGATCAGTGTGGACAGTACGATATTCTTGGCCAGATCGGAGAAAAACAGCGGCAGCGTCATCCGGTTAAAGCCAAAGCGGGCCTCGAGGCGGAATTGCCGCCAGAGCGAAAAGGGCAGGCCGACCAGCATCATGATGACCCCCACGCTTGCCAGCAGCAGCAACTGCGAGAGGAAACCGTTGTCGAACAGGCGTATCAGCATGAGGTCGATCGCCTGCAGCCCCCCCAACAGCGTCAGACCAACAAGCACGCCGGCATCGACGATGCGCTCGATCAGGCCCATGCGTACCCGTGCGACCGTGTAATCGGCGGCGCGCTGATGGCTGCGCAGCGAGATCCGGTCGGCGAAGATGGCCGGTACCGCATCGCGATGACGCATGACATGGGCAACCTGGCGGCGGGCCAGCCAGAAGCGCAGGCTGGCATCAAGCAGCAGGAACAGGGCGAACAGCAGGGTGAAGAGGGTCATCTGGCCGGAGCAGGTATGCGAAAATACCGGATTGATCAAACCGATAGTGTAAACGCGCACATCGCCGTTGAGGGCAAGGAAACCAAATGCAGAACGAAAACCGCCTGGTGTGGCTGGACATGGAAATGACGGGCCTCGATCCGGAAAAGGAACGCATCATCGAAGTAGCCGTGGTCGTTACCGAACCTGACCTGACCACAGTCGCCGAAGGCCCGGTTCTGGTCATTCACCAGCCCGATAGCGTGCTGGATGCCATGGATAACTGGAACAAGGGCACCCATGGCCGCAGTGGCCTGATCGACAAGGTCAAGGCCTCCACGCTGGACGAGGCGACTGCCGAGGCCCAACTGATCGCGTTTCTGTCGCAGCATGTGCCGGCCGGCAAGTCACCGCTCTGCGGCAACACCATCAGCCAGGATCGCCGCTTCATGTTCCGCTATATGCCGAAGCTCGAGGCGTTCTTTCATTACCGCAATCTGGATGTCAGCACGCTCAAGGAGTTGTGCCGGCGCTGGAAGCCCGAGCTGATCAAGGGCTTCGAGAAAAAGACCCGGCATGAGGCATTGGCGGATGTGTATGAGTCTATTGATGAGTTGAAGTATTACCGCGAGCACTTCATCAAGCTGTAGGGTGTTGACCTTCGCATTGCGAATGCGAAGGTCAAATAACTCACGCCGTGGCTACCACCCTCAAGGTGCCACGCGCCGGAACCAGACATGCAGCAAGGTGGCCGACAGCAGCAATCCCAGCGTTGCCATCAGCCACATCGCACTGGCACCCATCGGCGCACCCGCCATCAGCAGGTCGGTCAATGGCGTCAGGGCACCCTGGGCGGGGCCGAAACCCAGCCACCAGCCGCCCAGCAGGCCGAAGCCGCTCAGGGCCACGATCTGCAGCAGCAGAGGCACTACCGCAATCTTGTAGGCACGCAGGATATACGAGTTCACGCATTGCAGTGTGTCGCACAGGTGGAAGACCGGGATGATCTGCAGCAATGCCAGGGCCATCACGGCCACCTCGGCGTCGTCGGTGTAGAGCGCCACGATGGTTTCGCGCTGGGTGGTCAGCAGCAGTGCGGTCAGGATGGCACCGATGATGGCTGCCGACAGGCCTGCGTATGAAATGCGGCGCGCGGCATCGTGGCGACCGGCACCGATGGCCTGCGCGGCCAGCGATGCAGTGGCCACGCCGATCGACATCGGCATCATGAAGCAGAGTGCTGCCAGGTTGGACATGATCTGCTGTGCGCCGACTGCGTATACGCCTTCGCGAGCCACCAGCAGCGCCATGAAGGTGAAGGCGCAGACTTCCACCAGGTAGGAGCCGCCCATGGGCAGGCCCAGGCGCAGCAATTCCTGCTGGTCGCGCCAGCGGGGACGGCCCAGCGTCAGGTTGAATTGCAGGTACCAGGAATTGCGACGCAGGTAGCCGAAGCCCAGCGCCAGCGTGATCCAGGCCACCAGGGCGCTGGACAGTCCGGCACCGGTGGCACCCAGTGCCGGCAGGCCGAATTTGCCGTAGATCAGCAGCCAGTTGAAGAAGGCCTTGCAGACCAGGCCGATCAGATTGATGATCATGACCACCTGCGGGCGCGAAACCGAGGTGCCCAACGCATAGATGGTGCGAAAAACCAGTGCGGCGGGCAGGGCCAGGCACAGTGCCTGCAGGTAGCTGGCCATACCCTGGCGTACGGCAGGCTCGACGTCGCCCGAGAAAGCCAGCCAGATATTCGGAAACAGCATCAGCGCGATGCCCAGCACCGACAACGCCAGCGCCAGCCAGACACCCTGACCCCAGGCTCGGCCGACTTCGTGCAGGCGGCCGGCTCCATAGTGTTGCGCCAGGATCGGAATCAGTGCGTGCAGTACACCCATCAGGCCGACGAACACGGTCACGTAGACGGAAATCGACAGCCCCATGATCGCCAGGGCATCCGATGAGGCGTGGCCGGTCATGGCGGTATCGAGCACGGCATAGGCCATGCTGGCCCATTGCGAGATCAGTACGGGCCAGGCCTGCTTGACGATGCGCCGCATGGCGGCACCGATGCCGGCGGAATCGTGGGGGCGGTTCATGCGGGGCGGTCCGGATCAGCGCAGGCGCAGCAGCCTGAACAGCTCGTGCCGGTCAGCGGCGCGTGCGCCTTCCCAGAGTACGTGCTGGGCGTCGGCGTGCGGGGCCCGACCCTCCTCCATGGCGGAGCGGGAGGTCTGCACCAGTACGAAATTGCAGCGGCTGTCGTAGGAGAACGACTGCTTGTCGAACACGTAGAAAGCAGCGCGCTGGCTGGTGCCAAGATTGACGGCACGGATGCATTCGCCGGGGCCGATTTCGCGGGCGGCAGTCTGCGCCAGTTCGGCGGAAACGGCCCGATAGCTGCGGGCATAGTCGATGGCCGGTAGCCACAGCAGGACCAGCAGCAGCCAGGTCGTGGCCAGGCCGCCAGCCGAGAGGATGGTGCCGCGCCACAGGGCAGTCGGGCGGGCCTTGAAGCGCCAGCGCAGCAGTGCGACCCAGCCCAGGCTGACCAGGATCGCCAGCAGGGTGGGCAGCCAGTCCATGGATGGGTCAAAGCCAGTGGTCTGACGGGCGATATTGTGCGCGATCTTGGGCGGCCAGCCCAGGTGCAGGGCAATCCAGCCCAGCCAGACCGTGACGGCAGTGAGCGAGAAGCACATCACTGCGAACCAGTCCAGGGTGTTGACGATGCCCCTGCGCAGTGTCGGCAGGGAAAAGGCAGCCAGTGCTGCCGCCGGAACGACCAGGGTGATGAAATCGAGCTCGCCCGGGGTCGGTACGGCCAGCAGGCTCAGCAGGCCTGCCACCAGCAGGCCGAGGGCAATGGCGATGTGGGGGGCGTTGTACCAGCCGCGCCAGCGCGAAATAGCCAGTGCCGCCAGTGGCCAGGTAGGCCACAGGAACCAGCTCAGGTCGCGCAGGCCGCCGATGCTGCCCTTGAAGGTGGGCAGGCCATAGTAGTCAAGATTCCATTGCAGCCAACTGTCGATCCAGTACTCGCCGCGTGCGCCCTGGGCGCTGGCCGCCAGCAGCCAGGCAATGACGGGCAGGGCAGCGATGACCAGGCTGAGGGCCAGCCATTTGAGTCTTTGCCACAGCAGGCAGCCGGGACGGAAAATGAAAGGCAGCGCCAGCAGCAGCGGCAGCACGCCGGGCAGGCCTCGTGCCAGGCATGCGCCGGCCAGACCAAGCCCCAGGAAGATGGCACCGTTGAGTGGCTTGTCGAGCATGCGCGTCAGGCCGTAGAAGGCCAGTGCATTGCAGGCCAGCAGGGCCGGCACAATGCCGGTTTCGTGAACGTGTATCAGGATGCCGGCCGTGGCCAGCAGCAGCAGCAGTGCCGCATCGGCAATCATGCGGCCGTAGTCGCGCTCGTTGGGCTCGCCGCCGAAGGGCAGCGCCAGCGGCTGGGCCTCGGGCCGGCGGCCGATCAGGTAGGCACCATACCAGAGGCCTGCGGCACCCAGCAGGAACCAGAGAATATTGGGCAGTCGGGCGGCAGTGACCTCTCCCAGCCAGCCGCCGAACAGAACGGCAAACAGCCCGCCAACCCAGGCGGACAGTGGGCCGTTCTGGGCGTGGGCCATGTCGCCGATGCGCGGCAACAGCCATGCCTGCCCCCCTTCTCGGGCATTGTCCAGCATGGTGGCCATGCCGATCAGGTCATCGCTTTTCCAGGGGTCGCGCATGAACAGACCCGCCACGATATAGGCCAGCAGCAATGCGTACAGCGCCAGGCGCGGCAGTTTGGTCGTGGCCGGGGCGGTCAGGCGGGCCGGCGTGGAGCGATATAGGGGAGACACGGCGCTAATTTATCCGACTTCAAATAAAAAAGGCAGCCGCTGCGGGGCTGCCTTTGCAACGGGATACGCCGTAAGGCGTTTCCAGGTTCCGGATCAGGAAGCCTTGCTGACTGCGCCGGTGGTACGAGCGAAACGGGCACGGAACTTCTCGACGCGGCCGGCATCGACGATGCGGGTCTGGGCGCCAGTGTAGAAGGGGTGCGATTCGGCAGTCACGTCGCACTTGAAGAGCGGGTAGCTCTTGCCATCGATCTCGACGGTTTCGCGCGTGTTGACGGTCGAACGGGTGATGATCTTGCTGCCGGTTTGCTGGTCGAGGAAAACGACTTCGCGGTATTCGGGGTGAATGCCTTCTTTCATGGTATGAACGTTCCTGATTGAGAAAATGGGTCGCCGGTCCGCGCTGAAAATATTGCGCCTGCCAGGCTGGTGCAGCAAGGCTGACCACGTATCCGTAGATAACCGCCCATTCTAGCATTTTTTGTATGTACGCTGCCAACACACGGATGAAAAAGATTCCATGAGAGCCGGCAGAAATGCTAGAATCGACGTTTTCTCGTCACAACAGCAAGCGGGGCCGCTTTCCAGTCTGCCCTTGTCTTTACGGAGCTTATCATGGCTGAAATCAAGCGTACGCGTCGCAATACCCTCGAACGTCGTTGCCTGGGCAAGACGTTCAAGCGTCTGTTCATCAACGCCCCCAAGGGCGTCTTCAAGATGCTGGAAAAGGTCAAGCGCGTCTGATATCGACTCGCCTGGATAAAAAAGCCGCGTTCATCGCGGCTTTTTTTCGTCGGGCCGTTTCTGGACAAAAAGCGCCTCCGTGGCAGGGGTAGCGCCGGAACGCAGTAACAAACGTGGGGCTCAGGCTGCCGGTATCCAGGCCTGGATGGCTGCCTCTGTCTCGGTGTCCAGGATGATCTGTTCGCGCAGGCACAGCGAGCGGATGTTGTCCGTCAGCTTCTGCTGCAGTGTCGAAGGATCGTTGGGGCCGCGCTCGAAGTCGTGCCCGCGAAAGAGGATGCCGCGCAGCACGTGCTGTATGGCCGAGCGGCTGATGGGCAGTGCGGCTTCCTTGCTGGCATCTCGCAGGCGTTTGCTGGTTTCCACGAGATTGAACGGGTGCGATGCGACATCCCGGGAGAGCAGGGAGATCAGAAGACGGTATTTGCCAGGCGGCAGCAAGGGAATGTCCGTGGCTTCGTGGATACGGCTGACGATGTCATGAAGATGCAGCGCTGTTTCCCAGCCTTCGGGGGGGAGGGTATCCGCTGTGGCGGCATCCACCGCAAGCAGGCGTCCGCCCGAAGCGTTCCATTCGAAGGTGAATGGCTCAATGTCCAGAGTTTCGGAAAATTTTCGGAATGAGCCGTGTCCATCCCAGTCTGTCGCCAGTTGCGGATACTTCTGGATGATCAGATTGGCCATATGCGCACACGAAATGTTTCTTTGCGTCTGCTGCAGATGCGATCTGATCAGATCCTCTACGTCAGCGTCGACATCCATGGGTGCCGCTGAGGGCTCCGGCTCATCATCGATGCCCAGGCCATAGCGGATGAAATCGTCGGGATTGATCAGCAGGTCTGCCGAGGCGCGATATGCGGCGGATGGGAATCCGACCGCCAGCACGGTGGTACGTCTGTCCCACCGGCGCAGGCGGCGCAATACCGGCGTGAAATCCGCATCGGCGGAAAAAACGATGAATTCATCGTAGTGTGTTTCATGCTGCAGAAGATCGACGATATCCAGCACCATATGGATATCAGTGCTGGTTTTGCCGCCGCTGGTCAGGGCAGGGCAATCGACAATTTCGAAGCCGGCCATATTGAAGCGGGCGCGAAACTGCTGGTAGACCTGGGGATTGAGATAGCATCGGCGTACCAGGACGCGTCGCTTGGCATGGGCCGGGGCACCGTCCGGGAGCTGTAGTGCCTCGACCAGCCAGGACAGCCAGGCAGCAGGTTGCTGGGCAAAGCGCTCTGCGTACGTGGGGTCAAGCTGTTTCAGGCAGGAGTAGACATTGTCGAAATCGATGAAGAGCGCACTTTTCATTGACCATCCTCGTCATCGTCCGGCGGCAGGATCTGCGCGTCGGCCCCTGCGGCAAAAGGCAGCAGGTCCGGCAGGAAGTCCGACCAGGCTGCCGCCTCGCCGTCTTCATCCAGCTTGACGAAGCGTGCGCCTTCGTCATCGGTGATCTGGATCGACCAGATGTAGCGGCATTCGTAAACATCGTCCGGGCCGGGATTGAGCCCGCCGGCGTTGCCCAGCCAGAGCGTGCCGGGGCCGCCCATCTGGACAGTCGTGGTACCTTTCTCGACCTTGTCCTCGACGCTCAGCGGAATAGCGAAAATGACCCAGGCCCCATCATCCTCGAACGTGCCATGCTCGGCCAGGACCGGCTTGCCGAAGTAGGCGGTCAGGGCGTCGGCGGTGCGTGCCAGCAGCGTCAGTTCATCAGAGGAAAAGGTCAGGTTTTCCCGGGAGGCGTCAGGCAGGTCAGGGTTTGGTGTCAGGTCGGCAGACATGGTAGTCAGGATTCCGCAGTGTGGGCCAGACCGCAATGATACAGGGCGCGCAGGATAGGCTAAACTCGCCGCTTCAACCCCTTGTTTTTTCGAGTTTCCACCGAATGGCTCAATACGTTTTCACCATGCACCGCGTGGGCAAGATCGTGCCGCCCAAACGCCAGATCCTGCGCAATATTTCTCTCTCTTTTTTTCCGGGTGCCAAGATTGGCGTGCTGGGCCTCAATGGCTCGGGCAAGTCCACGCTGCTCAAGATCATGGCCGGCGTCGATAAGGAGATCGAGGGCGAAGCCGTGCCCATGCCGGATCTGAATATCGGCTACCTGCCCCAGGAGCCGCAGCTTGATCCTGCGCATACTGTGCGCCAGGCGGTAGAGGCGGGTCTGGGCGATGTGTTCACGGCTCGCAAGCGCCTGGATGAAGTCTATGCGGCCTATGCCGAGCCGGATGCCGATTTCGATGCGCTGGCTGCCGAACAGGCCGAGCTTGAAGCCATCATTGCGGCGGCCGCTTCCAGCGGTTCCGACGATATCGAGCATCAGCTCGAGATCGCCGCCGATGCGCTGCGTCTGCCGCCCTGGGATGCCGTGGTCGGCAACCTGTCCGGCGGTGAAAAGCGTCGCGTGGCGCTGTGCCGCCTGCTGTTGTCCAAGCCCGATATGCTGCTGCTCGATGAACCGACCAACCACCTTGATGCCGAGAGCGTCGAGTGGCTGGAGCAGTTCCTGCACAAGTATCCCGGCACCGTGGTGGCCGTGACCCATGATCGCTACTTCCTCGACAATGCGGCCGAATGGATCCTCGAACTGGATCGCGGTCATGGCATTCCCTGGAAGGGCAACTACAGCTCCTGGCTGGAGCAGAAGGAAGACCGCCTCAAGCAGGAAGAAGCCTCCGAGTCTGCCCGCCAGAAGACCATCCGCAAGGAGCTGGAGTGGGTGCGCCAGAATCCCAAGGGACGCCAGGCCAAGGCCAAGGCGCGTCTGGCTCGCTTCGAGGAACTCAGCTCCCACGAATACCAGAAGCGCAACGAAACCCAGGAAATCTTCATCCCGGTGGCGGATCGCCTGGGCAACGAAGTCATTGAGTTCGACGGTGTCAGCAAGGGCTATGGCGACCGTCTGCTGATCGACAATCTCAGCTTCAAGGTGCCGGCCGGTGCCATCGTCGGCATCATCGGTCCCAACGGGGCGGGTAAATCCACGCTGTTTCGCATGCTGGCAGGCAAGGAGCAACCTGATAGCGGCGAAGTCAAGATTGGTGCCACGGTCAAGATTTCCCATGTCGACCAGTCGCGTGACTCACTGCCCGATCAGCAAACCGTGTTCGATTCGATCGCCGACGGTGCCGACCTGCTCACGGTGGGCAAGTTCGAAATGCCGGCGCGCGCCTATCTGGGCCGCTTCAATTTCAAGGGCAGCGACCAGAGCAAGCAGGTTGGACTGCTTTCCGGGGGAGAGCGTGGCCGGCTGCACCTGGCCAAGACACTGATTGCCGGCGGCAACGTGCTGCTGCTTGATGAGCCTTCCAACGATCTGGATGTCGAAACCCTGCGCGCACTCGAGGATGCATTGCTCGAATTTGCCGGCACGGTGTTGGTGATCAGCCACGATCGCTGGTTCCTGGATCGGATTGCGACCCATATTCTCGCTTTTGAAGGTGACTCGCAGGCAGTATTCTTCGACGGTAATTACCAGGAATATGAAGCTGACAAGGTACGCCGCTTGGGCGAGGAGGGAGCCAAGCCGAAGCGCCTGCGCTACAAGTCGCTCAAGTAAAAACCGCAAGGAGGCGGGCTGATGACAATCTGGGCCGATGACAGTGTGTTGCTGCTGATCGATTTTCAGGAAAAACTGATGCCCGCCATGCATGATGGCACCGCCACGGTGGCGTGTGCCACCATGTTGGCTCGCGCGGCGCGTCTGCTGAAGGTGCCGGTTGTCGTGACCGAGCATCAGGCTGACAAGATCGGCCCTACGGTGTCTGCACTGGACGGCCTGGCTGATCTGGTATTTCCCAAGGTGCATTTCAGCGCAATCGAGGAGCCCGGCTTTGGTGTCGTGCTGCCGCCGGAGCGCAGTACCTTTCTGCTGGCAGGCTGGGAGGCTCATGTCTGCGTCTTGCAGACTGCGCTGGGGTTGCGGGTGGCGGGTCATCGGGTTGTCCTGCTGGCAGATGGCAGCAGTTCGCGCCGACCTGTTGATCATGCCATTGCATTGCAGCGTGCCCAGGGGCATGGCATCGAGATCGCCACGGCCGAGATGGTGCTGTTCGAGTGGCTGCATAATTGCGAAAACCCGAAGTTCAGGGATGTGCTGGCCTTGGTCAAGCAACGCTGATCGCAGCGGCAACTTGCCTTACATCAATCACGATCCGGCACGCCACGTGTGATGATGCTCATATCGATAGGAAATCCATATGAGCGAACTTCTGCATATCCACGAACCTGAGCCGTCTCCGTCGCGTCCGCAGTGGCGTGCATTCCTCGAACTGGGCTTCAGGCCCCTGTACATGGGGGGCTGCGCCTGGGCTGCCGTATCTCTGGCGGTCTGGATGTACGCGCCGGGCTGGCTGACTTCACGTCTGTTTGGCGTGGTCTGGCACGCCCATGAAATGCTGTGGGCGTTCATCGCCACCATTGCCGTGGGTTTTTTGCTGACGGCGGTCAACAATTGGACAGGGGTCAATCCCCTGAGCGGGCGCAAGTTGGGCGGGCTGGTGCTGCTCTGGCTGGTGGCCCGTATCGCTTTTCTGCTGCATGGCGATGCGGCCTTTCTGATAGGGGCGACCTGTGAACTGTTGTTCTACGCGGGTGCGGCGTGGGCCGTGGGGCGGGCGATCTATGGCACCCGCAACAAGCGTAATTATGCCGTGCCGTTGCTGATACTGGCGCTGGGGATCGCTGATGCGTTGTTTCTCCTCGAAGCCTGGCGGGGCGATTATGCAGCGTTGATGGAACGCTTCAATCAGGGATTGCTGAGCATGGCGCTGATCGCATTGCTGGTGGCGCGGCGCGTGATTCCGTTTTTTGCGTCGCGAGGGGTTCCGGGGTTGGAGATTCCCATGCATGTGCGCAGCGGGCAGTGGCAACTCTATCTGACGGCATGTGCGCTGGTCGCCAACCTGCTGCAGTGGGATATCGTGACTGCGCTGGCCCTTGTCGGTGCCGGGGGGATCTCGCTCTGGCAGTGGTTGAGCTGGAAGCCACTGGCCGTGCGTCGTGTGCCGCTGTTGTGGATTCTCTATCTGGGTTACGCAATGCTGGGTGCCGGGTTGCTGGTCGAAGCGGGGCAGCGCGCAGGATGGGAAATCCGCGTCGCATGGCCAGTGCATGTGATCGGTATCGGCGGCTTTACCCTGCTGATCATCGGCATGGTGACGCGTACGGCACTGGGGCATCTCGGGCGGCCGCTCAAGACCGATCGTTACATCGTTACCTGCTACCTGTTGATGGTGCTGGCGTTTGTGCTTCGGCTACTGGCCTTGTTGCCTGCTGCACCTGCGGTGCCGTTGCTGCACGCGGCAGCCTGCGCCTGGATCGTGTCCCTGGTGCTGTACCTGTGGCGCTTCGTGCCGTACCTGATCCGTCCCAGGGCCGATCAGCCGCGTGGTCGCGTGCTCAAGGCGACGCAGGTCCGGCTGTAGGTCGATATGCCTTGAGGCAATGCCTCAAGGCTGTTCCGATCCGATTCATTTATCGGCAGTCGCCCGCCCGCCTGAAACCGGCGGCCCGGGCGGCGTTTTCATTGTCGAACTCGATGATGTTGTGCTGCGCCATGCGGCTGTAGCCAGGGCAGCCCTGCGGCAGGTGATACACCTGGCTTCTGCGGTTGCCGCGTACCGAGGTGGTGCTGTCATGGCTGGATGCTGCCACTTGCGCCACTCTTGGCCGCGAGGCAGTTGATGGCCTGCCTGCCGGCGTGTTCCGGGCATGGCCGTGCGCGATATTCCTGAGGCCTTCGCCGCTGTTGCGATGGTCGTCCGACCATTGTCGTGCGCCACTGACGAACGGATTGCCGTGGCCCATGCGCGCCATGATGCGCTGGTCGCGCTCCAGCTCGGCGGCATCGACCGGGAACTGGCGATCCCATGACATCAACAGGCGTGCCTGCTGGCGAGACATCGGCAGGTTGTAGCGGTCATGCATGTAGAAATAGACCCGCGCCAGCAACCCCTTGGCGCTGTCCGGCGGTTCTGCAGTGCGCTGTCGGAAATCTATTCGAAAAGAACAGACACCATAGTCGGCCTGATTGTTTGCGACAGGGCCGAACGGAAAGTTCTGCCGGTCGCCATTGACTTCGCCCACGACAGGGGTGAGGTTGTGCATATCGGCTTCCATGGCATTGAATACCGGGTCGGTCTGTTGGCAGTGTCCACGGCCACCCTGCTGCCAGCATTGGCGGGCCCGTCCGAAATTGCTGGCCGGCACGATGTGCTCCCATTCAAGCCGTTCGGCCCGCTGGGGCTGGGCACGCGTGCTGTAGCCGCATGAGGTCGGCTCCATGCGTCCGCCCGAGCGACCGGTCCAGCGCCAGTCGCAGCCACAGTAGAGATCGCCGCCTGCGCCCTGGTTGCGATCATGATAGACATACTGGCGGGATTCGATCTTGGCCTGTTCGAAGTCGGAGGGGGCGGCCAGGGCCGTGCAGGGCAGGAAGACGGCAAGCAGAAGCAGGCACAGTCTGTGGGCAAGGGTGGGCATTGAAATGCTGGGCAGGCAGGGCATCAGGGCAATACAGAAAGAGATGGATGACGGGGCAGGCATACTGCCATCAACAGCGTACTTCGATCAACTCATTCCAGCAGGTCGTGGCCCGTGGCGACATGCGTTCCTGGCGCATCAGCCAGGGGGCGTCACGGTCGTGCAGGGCGCTGGCAATCTGCAGCGTATCAGGACCGAAGCGGGCATTGATTCGATCCAGCGCCACCATGGTCCTATCGTCGGCACGGGGTGACTCGGCAGGTGTAAACAGGTCATACTGGAACTGGGCATGGGCGGGCTGGATATCCATCAGGCAGACGCCGGCCTTGGCGTAGTCGCAGCCGGGTCGATAGCCACCACGCAGCCCGGCAAGAGCGGCGGCAATCAGGCGGTCGGTTCGGTTGGAGGGGGGCGTCAATGGCAGGATGGCGCTGCAGGCGTGTTGCCGGCCCGGCTTGAAATAGCTGGTTCGCGCGAATACCTGCAGGGTGCCGGCCAGTGAACCCTGTCTCCGCAGCTTTTCGGCAGCCCGGCTGGTGAAGCGGCTGATGGCCTGGAGCAGATCGTCGAGCCGGGTCACGGGCTGCCCGAAGCTGCGTGAGCAGAGGATCTGACGGCGCGGTTCCGGATGATCCTGCCAGCCCAGGCAGACCTCTCCGGCCAGTTCCCGGGCAGTATCGGCCACGGTGCTCGAAAATGCACTGCGCAGGTCTCGGGGATTGCTGCGAGCCAGGTCCAGCGCCGTGTGGATGTCCTGGGCCCGCAATCGGGGGGCGAGCCGGCGGCCGATGCCCCAGACGGCATCGACGGGCGTCAGTGCCAGTGCCCGATCACGCCGTTCCGGGGCAATGTCGCAAAGATCACAGACGCCCTGCAGGACAGGGTAGGTCTTGGCCAGATGGTTGGCCAGCTTGGCCAGTGTCTTGCTGGCACCGATGCCGACGCAGGTCGGCAGGCCGAGCCACTGTCCGATGCGACTGCGGATGGCCTGGCCGATATCCTGCCCGGTGCCCGGCAGGCCGTTCAGATCGAGGAAGGATTCATCGATGGAATAAATTTCCTGGTGTGGTGCGAACTGGCCGATCAGGGTCATCATGCGATCGCTCATGTCACCGTACAGGGCAAAATTGGCAGAGCGCGCCACCAGGCCCCGGGATTCCAGGTGCCGGATGCTGAACCACGGTGCGCCCATCCGTATGCCGAGTGCCTTGGCCTCGTGGCTGCGGGCAATGGCGCAGCCATCGTTGTTGGAGAGCACGATCAGCGGCTTGCCTGCGAGTGCCGGCTGCATGACTCTTTCACAGGCGCAATAGAAGCTGTTGCCATCGATCAGCGCGATGCGTGCCGATGCGCGGCCTTGATGATCCATGTGACGACTCCCCAGATATGCAGTTCCTGGCCTTCGCGCAACTCGATATCGGCGAAGTCGGGATTGGCAGCTCGCAGCATGACCTTGCCCTGATGCTGATGCAGGTGCTTGACGGTGAATTCGCCTTCCATCACGGCGACGACCATGTCGCCGTGCGTCGCCTGAAGCGACCTGTCCACGATGAGTACGTCGCCATCGTCAATACCTGCATCACGCATGGACTGACCTCGTGCCCGGAGATGAAAGGTGGCTTCGGGGTTGGGTGTCAGGATGCGGGCGAGATCAATGCGACGCTGACCATGGTCGGCGGCAGGGCTGGGAAAACCGCACTGGACAGTGGCACTGGTTTGCCATATTTCATGGAGATATGGAGCAGATGGCGCAATCATGTTTTGAGTGCTGTATATAAAAACAGTATTATTGCGCTTTCTGCTTCAAAGCTCCAGTCTCCCAGCAAGGCTTTCTACATGAAAGAATCAAGATGGAGTTGACGGGCCGATTTCAATAGTGCATAATTTCATCTTTGACGTACAGAACAGACGCGGGGTGGAGCAGTCTGGCAGCTCGTCGGGCTCATAACCCGAAGGTCGTAGGTTCAAATCCTGCCCCCGCAACCATTTCAGAAATGGCCTCGATTACCTAGGTAATCGAGGCCATTCTGTTTTGGCGTTGCCTGTGTGCTGCTGCTCGGGATTTTCCTTGTGTGCAGGCAGGGCGTGTCGCAGGATGGCTGCGGTTTACGGGTCGGTTATTCTGAATATATGCGCAATGTGCATATGTATCGACATGATATGTCCTTGCCCCAGGGGTTAAAACCAGTAATAATCGGGAGCAGTTGCTCATGAAAGCGATGCGCCCGGCCTGCAGGCCGTTTTGTTTCAGCTGCCGTGCGGGTGGCGTTCTCAAGGAGATGACGAGTTGGCTTTCGTCATACTGTCCGCCCGAACCCTGGCAAAATCAAAAACCAGAACCCTCAGTGTCCGTTTTTTCCTCGGGCTGACTGTGTCTGCATTGCTGCTGGCGCTTGGTCTTGGCGTGTTGATCGGCTGGCTGTGGCGTCCGGCCTTGCTGGAACCTGTGGAGCCTGTCGCCGCGCAGGCCGTATCGGATTCGGATCAGAATGTGCCAGAGGCCGTTGTGGCCCAGGATGGCCGCTTGCTGGTCGAGCGGGTGGGCGAACTGTCGGGCCGGCTGGTGCAACTGGAACTCGAGGCGCAAAGCCTGGCGGCCCGATTGGGTGCCGCCCGGGAATTCCAGGAGCGCATGCAGGGCAGCGAACAGGTCGAGGGTGGCCGTGTGGCCAAGACCCAGCCGGGATCGCCTTCCGGTGGCCCTATGCTGGCACCGCTGCCTGAAAATGACGCACCGGGCAACGATGCCGTATTGTCTGGCCCCATGCAGGGCGAGTCCTCCTCGGGCAGCGAGCAGGCGGAGGCGTCAAGCGCGGATGATTCCCCCGATGTGGCTGCTGCGTTGCTGCGCATGCAGGATGATGCGGACCGGCTGTCCACATTGCTGGCCGGTCTCGATGTTGCGACGACCTCATTGAGTCTGGCGCATATGTCATTTCCGGGGCGCACGCCTGTATCCGGCTTTCGGATGACATCGACGTTCGGCAATCGTACCGATCCGTTCAGGGGGAGGCTGGCTTTCCACAGTGGCGTCGATTTTCCTGCGCCCAGTGGTACGCCTATCCATGCCAGCGCCGGCGGGCGGGTGATCTATGCGGGCTATCGCCGCGAGTATGGACATACCGTCGAGATCGATCATGGTGCCGGCCTGGTGACACGCTATGCGCACGCATCGCGGCTGCTGGTCAGTCGCGGCATGGCCGTGATGCCGGGCCAGGAAATTGCACGTGTCGGCAATTCAGGGCGTTCTACCGGGCCACATCTGCATTTCGAAATTCTCAGGGATGGACGGTTTGTGGATCCGGCGGTCTATCTGGCGCGTTTCTAGGCAGGTGTCGATGATGTTTGGTTCCGCACAACCTGATAGTCGTACGCTGAGTACAGGGCGCATCGATCTCGCGGTCAGGCGTCCCGGCAGGAAAAAAGCCATGCTCGGCTGGAGCCTGCTATGCCTGGCGCTGGCTGCGGGCGGTTTTGCTTGGTGGGCGCAAGGGCGTACTGATTTGCCCTGGATGGCAATGGATGCAGAGTCGCTGGCAGTGGACGTGTCCGAGCCGTCATTGGCGCAATTGAAACAAGCCCTGGAACAGGCACGTGTCGATCACGACATAGAAGTGGCGACGCGGCAGGAGCTGGAGCGCCAGATTGCGACCTTGAGCGAGCAGCTCAAGGAAGCGCAGGCCGAACTGGCCTTTCTCA
Source organism: Corticimicrobacter sp. (assembly GCF_040137905.1). Classification (NCBI taxonomy): domain Bacteria; kingdom Pseudomonadati; phylum Pseudomonadota; class Betaproteobacteria; order Burkholderiales; family Alcaligenaceae; genus Corticimicrobacter; species Corticimicrobacter sp. The sequence goes on along the minus strand of NZ_JBEFDG010000020.1, from coordinate 29,072 downwards.
AATCGGTCGGCAGCAGCCCGCCGAAGACGAATTGAATGACAACCCGCGCGGTGGGGCCGCGCACGACGGACGGTCGAGAATGGCCGGGAGGCAGCATGTTCAACAAAAAACGCAAGCGGATGCTGGAAACGACCAAGCTGTCCAGCCTGATTGCCGACAATCTTGCGGTCAATGGTGATATTTCATTCAGTGGCGGACTGCGCGTGGATGGGCGCATCGATGGCAACGTCAGCGGCATCGATGGCGAAAAGAACCTGATCGTGATCAGTGACAAGGGCAGCGTCATCGGGCGCGTCAGTGTCTATGATGCAGTGGTCAATGGCACGATCACGGGTGATCTGGTGGTCGAGCATTTCCTCGAGTTGCAGGCCAATGCCCGGATTACCGGCAATATCGTGTATCGGCAACTGCAGATGGAGTGCGGTGCAGTGGTCGAAGGGCGTCTGGAAAGGGCCGAGGCTGCGCAGGAAGCCAAGGTGATCGATCTGATGGCAGCCGGTTCGGCTGCCGGGTGATGCTTGCACTGTCCTGATGGCATTGAAACACCGGGGTGTATCTTGCCAGGCAGCCCGATTCAGTCCAATGGCGTCAGCAGGTGCGGGATGAAGCGCTCATTGCGCAGGTCGAGCACCGGTTGGTCGAACTCCCTGAAGCACAGCGTCGCGACATCGGCCAGCAAGCTGTTGGGGCGGGATGTCATCCAGGCACCCAGGATGAAATTGTTGCGCCCGGCGACCTGCCCGGGTGGACAGTAGGCCTGATGGATCATGGGTGTGTCCTGATAGCTGCCACCGCTGGCGGCGGTCAGCGTGCCCTGCTCGACAATACTGATGTTTGACGACAGTCGGCCCAGGGCCGGCTTGGCGACATGGGTCGGGCCGATGGCATCGGCCTCGAAGGCTGCACGCAGGTGCGGCAGCCCGGCATGCCGGGCTGCAAAGGCCGGATCGCTGTCGTACAGATCACTGATGAAGACCAGCATTCCCTTGTGGCTGAGAAACCAGCGCCAGGCCGGTTCCATAAACGACACCTGGCCGAACCACTTGCGGTGGCTGCGAAAGGCCTCGGGAAAGGTCATGACCATTTCTTCCCAGGGCGTCAGCATGAAGATCAGGTCAGGGCGCAGGCCGGCCTGGTTCATGACGAAAGGCTGTTCCGGCATCAGGTAGTCGTAATCCAGCTCGCGGATATCCACCAGGTAAGGGTCGTAACCGGCCGCCTCGAAAAGCTGTACCAGTGTTTCGCAGGTGGTGATGTCTTCGATGAACGAGGTGTCGCAGACCACGGCGACCCGCTTGCCGCCCGCCATTCGTGTCTGCAGCATGGCAATGGTGGTATGCCACCATTCGTTGAACTGGCGTTGTGGATGGCCCAGTCCCGTTGCCAGGATGTTCTCGAGGTTGATCGATTCGAACAGCATGACGGGGGTGTTGCCGTTGAACTCATAGATTCCCGTGATGCGACCGGATGCCGGATCCACGGCAGCATCGAAGCGGCCGTAGAGTGTCTGTGCCGCCAGGCCCGGACTGTGCAGGGTGGCCCTGGCGTAGTCGATGAACATGTCGCCGTGAGCCTGCATCATGTCGCAATCGAAATAGCGTCGGATGCGCGCATTCGATCCGGTCAGCAGGACGCGTACGGCCTCGACCATCATGGCGTAATAGCGTGTGAGGGTGGCTGCCATCTCGTCGGCGGCGGATTCCTGCAGCAGATAGAAGGGCATGGCTGCCCGGTGCGCGATGGGAAATGAAAACAGATCGGCCAGCTCGCTGTTGAGCTGGCCGTGATCGGTATAGAACAGATGCGTGAGCGGCAACTCCTGCGAGAGCAGGGTGGCCGCGTCGAAGTCGATGCTGTATGTCCGCGCCGTGATGGCAGCGGTCATGCGCCGCCCCCGTAGCTGTTGCTGCGCGAGGAGGATGAGTTGAATGCACCGCTGGCGCGGGTTTGCTGGGAGGCACGCGAGGCGGCCGAGCCGAACGAGGACATGCGCTTCTTTTCGGTGACGGCAGACTGGTAAGTGCGGGTACCCTGCTGCTTGGCCTGGTCATATTGGGCCGGGGAGCCGTAGCTCTGGGTCCGGCCCATGCGGTTCATGAACATGCTGCCCAGCATGTAGCCCATCAGTGCGCCGGTCATACCAGAGACGAAACTGCTGCCCCCATTGCCTGCGTTGTCGGCATATTCGGGTACCTTCTCTGCCAGCGCATCGGACTGCCAGGTCGTGATGCTGCCGTCGGGGTTCTGGCGAGCCACATTGATGACCTTGTTGCCATTGGCGTCCACGCCGAAATAGACATCCTGGATCGTGGGATCATTCTTGCGCAACTCGGTCAGCAGCTCGCGAGCCTGGGCCTGATCGGCATTGAGCTCACTCAGGATACTGGCCTGCAACTGTTCGGGGCTGATGCCGGCTTCGGGGGGCGTATTCTGTTCGCAGCCGGCCAACAGGATCACGCTGGCGCCGGTGAGAGTGGCGGCAATCGTGTGGCGTTTCATGCGTTTCTCCGCAGGGTCGTACTTGAAGCCGTTAACTGTAACGCATCCATCATGACCCTGTCCAAACGGAAAGGGCGATTGAAACAAGCCTGCATGAGGCAGTGCAAACAAGTCTGCCCGGAATTGAGAAATGTGAAGATTGCGTGAAGATTCTGCTTGCGAATAATTCGTATTAGGATTACTATGTTTTATTGTCCGGGAGCTGCGATAGGCTCCGTCTTACCGCTTTCCAGGTTGTTTTTTCACGGCTGATTCATGCCCCTGTTTACCCCGCCCCATCGAGAGCAAAGCTCATCCCTTCCCCTGAAGGTGGGCGCCGGTTTCGCCGTACTTGCACTGCATGCAGCGGTCATCGGTGCCTTGCTGTACCAGTCGAGCACGCACCTGATTCTGGAAGAGCCAGAAGCCGTGACGGTCCGCTTTGTCGAGCTTGGCCCCGATCCACAGGATGTGCTGGGTCCGCAAAACGAAAACCCGCCTGCGCTGGCAGCCCCCGTCCAGGAAGAGCAGCCCGAGGTCACTCCCGAGCCGGAGCCCGAGCCCGAAGAAGTCGAGCCGGAACCCGAGCCTGAGCCGGAGCCCGAAATCATTCCTGAGCCGGAGCCTGAACCCGAGCCGGCTCCGGTCATCCCCAAGCCAAAACCCAAGCCCAGGCCCCAGCCTCGGCCCCAGCCGGTAGTCCAGCCGCAGCCTGATCCGGTACCGCAGGAGCTGGTAACCCAGGATGCCCCGGCTTCGGCCACGCCGCCCAGCGGTACGCCCGAAGGCACCAGCGCACCGCAGGGGCCGCAGGGCGAACCCAATGACGAGCCCCGTCTCATTGGCCGAGTGGACTACATGGGGCGCCGGCCCGAGCCTGTCTACCCGCGCGCCTCACTGCAGCGGCGCGAACAGGGCGAAGTCATCGTCCGTGTGCTGATCAATGTCGAGGGCTATGTCGACAAGGCGACCGTACAGCGCTCGTCAGGCCATGACCGGCTTGATCGTTCGGCCCTTGATGCTTCCTACAAGGCGCGTTTCCGGCCCTATACCGAAAACGGCATCCCCTACCCGGCGCTGGCCGATATCCCATTCAATTTCGTTTTAAGGAACTGAGAGCATGTCTCTATTTTTGCAACTGACCACCGCGCTGTCGCAAGTGGCGCCTGCCGTGAGCGGTGCCGCAACCGACACCGCCGCCGCAGCGTCCGGTGCGGCAGCCGCAAGCCAGACGGCTCCGCAGACCTCGGCAGAGGGAACCACGCAACTGGCCCAGAGCGCGATCGATGCCGCCAATGCAGCCGCCGCACCGGCCGCCGATGCGACCAACGCCGCTGCTGCGTCGATGACCAGCGTGACCGACCTGGCCGTGGCTGCAGCCACCCAGGCGGGTGATCAGGCCGCCGTCTCGTCGATGGGCTTCATGCATTTCGTTGGCCAGAGCGACATGGTGGGCAAGTTCCTGTTCATCGTGCTGATTCTGATGTCGCTGGTGACCTGGTACCTCATCGTCGTCAAGGCGATCATCAACTGGCGCACGTCGCGTCGTGCCAAGGAATTCCTGAATACCTTCTGGAATGCCAGCTCGCTGGAACAGGTCGAAAATGAAATCGTCACCCATGGTGCCAACGATCCGTTTTCGCATCTGGCCAGCCATGCCATCCACGCTGGCGAGCATCACGTCAAATACGGTGCCAAGAAGCTGGAAGAGGCCGGTTCCAAGCGTGAGTTCGTGACCCGCACCATGCGCAAGGTCATCGATGAAGAGACGGCCAAGCTCGAAAACGGCCTGACGGTGCTGGCGTCGGTTGGTTCGACTGCGCCGTTCGTCGGGTTGTTCGGTACGGTCTGGGGCGTATATCACGCGCTGGTCGGCATCGGTCTGGCCGATGGCGTCACCATCAACCGCATTGCCGGCCCCGTGGGCGAGGCGCTGATCATGACCGGCCTGGGTCTGGCGGTCGCCATTCCGGCGGTACTGGCCTACAACACGTTCGTGCGTGGCAATCGCGTGCTGTTGGCCAACCTCGATACGTTCGCCTACGACCTGTTCACTTTCATCACGACCGGCCATCAGCAGCAGCAGACGACCGGCAACGGCAACGGCAAGGTATCCAAGCAGGCGCGCCGTGATGGTGAAACCAAGGGCGCAGCCGCCCTGGCAGCGGCACCCTCGGTCTCGCAAGGGGAGCAATAATGGCTTTCGGCGGCTTCGACAACAAGGGCCAGGGAGGTGGTGGCCACACCATGTCGGAAATCAACATGGTGCCGCTGATCGACGTCATGCTGGTGCTGCTGGTCATCTTCATCATCACGGCACCGTTGCTGGCGCACTCCATCAAGATCAACCTGCCGCAGGCCAGTGCCGAGCAGATCGAGGAAGATCCGGTCACGCTCGACCTGGCCATCGATGCTTCCGGCCAGATATTCTGGAACGAGGAGCCCATCGAGATGCCGGCGCTGTTCAACCGGTTCGCCGCCATCACCAGTGAAAAGCCACAGCCCGAGATCCGCATCCGTGCCGACCTCAATACCCGCTACGAAATCCTGGCCGACGTGATGTCTTCGGCCAAGCGTGCCGGCATGAAGCGGATCGGCTTCATTACCCAGCCGCGTCCTTCGGAGCCGGCTCCCGAGGTGGCTGCACCCTGATTCCGCAATCATCCTGCGACACTTGAAGTCGCTTTCGGCCCCCTGCCATCGACATGATGGAGGGGGCCGTTTCAATGAGGTTGCATCGTGTCGCCATGCCTGCCGTGGAAGTCTTTCTGTTGTCTTGTCGCAATCGCTGAACAGTGGCGACTCCTGCGCTAGAATGCGCGTTATGAGAGTGCTCCTGATTGAAGACGATGCGGTGCTGGGCCGGGCTCTGGACGAGTTCCTGAAAGGGCAGGGCTATGCCGTGGACTGGCTGACCGAAGGGCGACAGGTGATCGAAACCCTGACGCTGCAGGCCTACGACCTGGTGCTGCTGGATCTCAACCTGCCGGACACCGATGGGCTGGTGCTTCTGTCACAGATGCGCAGCCAGGCCGTCATGGTGCCGGTACTGATCCTGACGGCGCGCGATGGCGTCAATGAACGGGTGGCAGGGTTGGATTGCGGCGCTGACGATTACCTGGTCAAGCCGTTCGATCTGCCCGAACTGGCCGCCCGTGTCCGGGTCTTTGCGCGTCGGCAGAGCCAGCAGGCCCTGTCTCGTGTTCAGGCGGGGCCGCTCTGGCTCGATAGCGTCAATCGTGAAATCACTGCCGAGGGCGAGCGTCTTGCCCTGTCGGCACGCGAATTCTCGGTACTCGAAATGCTGATGATGCGCAGCGGCCGTGTCGTGACCAAGCAGCAGATCGTCAATTCCCTGTCTGCCTGGGATACCGATTTCAGCGAAAATGCGGTGGAGGTCTATATCTACCGCCTGCGCAAGCGCCTGGATGCGCTGCCGGTGTCGATCCAGACCATACGTGGCTTCGGCTACATGCTCAATGTCGCGGATGATGAGGCCGCAGCAGGCTGAACCGGCCTGGCGGGCCCGCATGGGGCGGCGTACGCTGGTACGGCATCTCAGTGTGCGCCTGCTGCCGGCGGTGTTGCTGCTGACGGCACTTGATCTGGGCGCTACCTGGTTGATCACGCATCAGGTCGATCTCGAAACCTGGCAGCTCGACGAGATATTCTGGGTCATGGTGGCGGGCCAGGTGGCGCTGATGCTGCTGTTTTTTGGGCTGGTGATCTCCGGCATCCGCTCCGGGCTGCGTGGTGTCTATAGGCTGTCCGACGAGTTGCGCAGCCGCTCCATCGAGGATCTCCAGGCGCTCGACGTGGATCAGGTGCCTCGCGAGATTGCGCCACTGGTAGTCCATACCAATGACCTGCTGGGCCGCCTGGAGGCTTCCGTTCAGGCCCAGCGCCGCTTTGTCGGCCATGCCGCTCATCAGTTGCGCACGCCCCTGACTGGTTTGAAACTGGAGTCCGAGCTCCTGCTCGAACAGCCCCTGAACGACGATATCCAGGCCCGTGTGATGCGGATCAAGCAGTCTACCGATCGCATGATCCGGTTGGGGCAGCAATTGCTGGTGTTGGCACGGGCTGATCCCGGAACCCGTCCACAGGATGCCTTCATGCGTCTCGACCTGGCGGAAGAGGTCCGCAATGTGGGTATGGAATGGGTGCCGCGTGCCTATGCGCAATCGGTCGCGCTGGAGCTGGATGCGCCGGTCACACCGGTCTGGATCGATGGTGATGCAGTTCTGCTGGCTGAACTGATCGGCAATGTCCTGGACAACGCATTGCGCTATGGTGCCCGGCCAGGCTTGATCCGTCTGGGGGTGGGGCATGCCCCGCCTTCTCTGATCATCGAGGATGATGGGCCCGGCATGGGCGAGCAGGACCAGAAAAGAGCCTTCGAGGCGTTCTATCGCGTGCCGGCCAGCACGTCTGGCGGTGCAGGGCTCGGCCTTGCCATCGTGCGTGAGATTGCCCAGGCGCATGGCGGCTGGTGCCGCCTGGAGAGCGGCAGCGGCGGGCGTGGGCTGCGGGTGGTGATCGTGTTTCCCGGGCCACGCATCGGTGCCCGGCTGACACGCGGCGCGGTATCCAGCGCCGCTTGAGGCATACAGCCAGCCATTTTGGCGTGGCACGGTCACTGCAAAACGCATGCAGGTAATTGCAGGTATGACTCGGGCCTGCGTCTTTGCCAGGACTGAATGCGATCGCCTCAGTGTGAGGCACCCCTGGCTGCGGCCTGCAGGGCGAGATGACGCGCATAGGCGGCCTCGCCCATGGACTCGATCTGTTGCTCGATCATGACATCGAAAAGATGCAGTACAGGCTGGAAATCCACATCGGGCTCGAAAATCTCGAGCGTTCGTACGATGGCTTCCAGTGTGCTGACCGCGCCAGGTCGAATTGCACGTCGCAGTCGATAGCGTGATGGGATGCCTTCCGGCAGCACCAGGCGTGGCAGGTTTTCCAGCAATGTGTGGGAACGGACCAGGCGGCCAGCCTGGCGCCATGTGCCGTCTGGCACGACCAGCAGATCCGGCCAGGTGGCCGGGCACATTTGGCCGGTACTGGAAGCAGGTAGTGTCATGGCCTGCGAGCCGGGAAACAGCAGACAGGGGGCACGCGCCCGTGCCAGCCTCTGTGGCAGGTCCTCGAAGCTGTGGCCAATCCTGATGTCGGCCCGTTCCAGCGCCAATGCCGCCAGACGGGCCGTATTCAGTGGATGATGCTGCTCGTCAGGGTGCTGCAGAATCAGGATGGTTGTCCGGTGTGATACTGGATGGATATGCCGACAGAGACAGTGCGAGGCAGGTCGCTGGCAGCGCGCGCAGCGTGGCCGTGTTGGTGCTGTCATTGCGGCGTGTGCAGGGCCTTGATCTGCAAGGCGTAGGCTGCCAGGGGATCGGGCCAGTGCAATTCGAAGCCGCTGGCAAGCAAGCGGGCATTCGACAGACGCTTGCCGCAGGTATGCGGTTGTGCATCTTCGGCAGGTGCGGGTGCGCCGAGCATGGACGCCAGTGCTTCATAGAAGGTCCGCATGGATTGCGGTTGTCCATCGCTGCCGATATAGCAGGATGCAGCCTCGGGCAGTGCCAGGAGATGCACGCAGGCGCGCGCGGCATCTTCGATATGGATACGGTTGATCCAGCGTGGCCGTGCCACGGGGGGAACGTGTGCATGGCCTGCCAGCAGTCGACGCAGCAAGTGCGTGCGTCCGGGGCCATACAGGCCGGCACAGCGCAGCGTGACGGTACGGGCAGGGAGCTGTTGCTGGAAGTGCTGTTCGGCTTCCAGCAGGATCTGTCCATTGAAGCTGTCGGGTTCTGCCTGTGTCTGCTCGTCGGTCCAGGCTGGTGCTGCGGTCGTATCCATGCAGTCGTCCGCATAGACGGCAGTGGAAGAAACGAAGAGCAGGCGTTCGAGCGCTGTTGCATCGAGTCCTGCCAGCAGTATGTCCGGTGCCGTGATGAAGATGCGCCGGTAGGCGTCGGCATCACGTGCATCCGGGGTGGCGGTGTAGAGAATATGGGTTATGCCGCTAGGTAATGCTGCAATGCAGGCCGGGTCGGTCAGGTCGCCTGCCAGCCATTCGATATGGCCGGCTGTGGGTGGCGGCTGGCGGCGCACGCCGATGACCCTTGCGTTGGGAAAACGCGCCAGGAAATGGCCGGCAGCCCGCTGTGCCAGATCGCCGGCACCTGCCAGCAGCAGCGTCTTGCGGGCCGCCATATGCCTTTACTTGTCGCTGTCGTGCTTGAGTTGCGGCAGCGGGGCATTGCCACTGGCCGACAGCAGGCCTGTTTCGACATAGGTGAACAGCTTGGCGCGGGTGTCGATGATATCCAGGTTGCGCATGGTGAGCTGGCCGATGCGGTCCTGCGGCGAGAAGCTGGACTCACCCTTTTCCATGGTCAGGCGCTCGGGCATGTAGGTCAGGTTGGGCGACTCGGTGTTGAGGATCGAGTAGTCGTTGCCGCGACGCAGTTCGAGCGTGACTTCGCCGGTGATGGCGCGGGCCACCCAGCGCTGTGCGGTTTCGCGCAGCATGATGGCCTGAGGGTCGAACCAGCGGCCCTGGTACAGCAGACGGCCCAGGCGCAGGCCGTTGATGCGATACTGCTCGATGGTATCTTCGTTGTGGATGCCGGTCACCAGGCGCTCGTAGGCAATGTGCAGCAGTGCCATGCCCGGGGCTTCGTAGATGCCGCGGCTCTTGGCCTCGATGATGCGGTTCTCGATCTGGTCGCTCATGCCCAGGCCGTGGCGGCCACCGATGCGGTTGGCTTCCAGGAACAGCTCGACCGGGTTGGCGAAGGTCTGGCCATTGAGTGCGACCGGCTGGCCTTCCTCGAAGCGGACAGTCACGGTTTCGGGCTTGACCTCGACATCGTCGCGCCAGAAGGCCACGCCCATGATCGGCTGGACGATCTTCACGCCGGCACTCAGGTATTCGAGATCCTTGGCTTCATGGGTGGCGCCCAGCATGTTGGAATCGGTCGAGTAGGCCTTTTCCGCCGACATCTTGTAGTCGAAACCATGCTGCTGCATGTATGCCGACATTTCCGAACGGCCGCCGAGTTCGTCGATGAAGGCCTGATCCAGCCAGGGCTTGTAGATACGCAACTGGGGATTGGTGAGCAGGCCGTAGCGGTAGAAACGCTCGATGTCGTTGCCCTTGAAGGTGCTGCCGTCACCCCAGATGTGGACGTCGTCCTGCTGCATGGCGGCGACCAGCATGGTGCCGGTCACGGCGCGCCCCAGCGGTGTGGTGTTGAAGTAGGTAATGCCACCTGTGGAAATGTGGAAGGCACCACATTGCAGGGCGGCAATCCCTTCGGCTGCCAACTGGCTGCGGCAGTCGATCAGGCGGGCATCTTCAGCGCCGTAGGCCTTGGCGCGCTGGGGGATCGAATCGTAGTCGGATTCATCGGGCTGACCCAGGTTGGCCGTGTAGGCGTAAGGGATGGCACCGTTGTTGCGCATCCAGAGAATGGCGGCGCTGGTGTCGAGGCCGCCGGAAAAAGCGATACCGACCTTCTGGCCGGCGGGAAGATGCGGAAGAATGGTGCTCATAATGCTCTTAGCCTGATGAAATTCGAAAAAATGAATGCGGGCAGGATGAACCTGTCGGTGCGGCTGTCCATGTGAATCGTGACAAGCCTAGCGTCAACCCGTGATTTTAGCGCGTTTGTGCCGTGCTGCCCCGTTGCGGGCGGCACGGCAGGCTCTGTCAGTTCTGCTGGCCGAGCAGCAGGAACTCCATCAGCGCCTTCTGGACATGCAGGCGGTTTTCGGCCTCGTCCCAGACCACGCTTTGCGGGCCGTCGATCACATCGCCGGTGACTTCCTCGCCGCGATGGGCCGGCAGGCAATGCATGAAGATGGCATCGGCAGCGGCAGCGGCCATCATCTCGGCGTCCACGCACCAGTCCTTGAAAGCGGCGCGACGGATGTCGTTTTCCTGCTCGTAGCCCATGCTGGTCCAGACATCGGTCGTGACCAGATGCGCACCCTGGCAGGCCTGCTCGGGATTGTCGAATTCGCGCAGCACCTTGGGATCGGGGTGGCCGATGCGTTCGTGGTCGAGACGGTAGCCCTCGGGGGTAGATACATGCAGGGTGAAGCCGAGCAGTTCTGCCGCCTGCAGCCAGGTGTACGACATGTTGTTGGCATCACCGATCCAGGCCACCGTCTTGCCGGCGATGTCGCCGCGATACTCGATGAAGGTCATGATGTCGGCCAGGATCTGGCAGGGGTGGAACTCGTTGGTCAGACCGTTGATGACCGGCACGCGCGAGTGCGCCGCGAAGCGTTCGATACGGGTCTGCTCGAAAGTGCGGATCATGACGATGTCGACCATGCGCGAGACGACGCGGGCAGTATCCTCGATGGGTTCCGAGCGACCCAGCTGCGAGTCGTTGGTGGTCAGGTGGATGACTGAACCGCCAAGCTGGTACATGCCGGCTTCGAACGAGACGCGCGTGCGGGTGCTGGCTTTTTCGAATACCAGCGCCAGGGTGCGGTCATGCAGCGTATGGTGGGGCTGGTAGCGCTTGAACTTGTTCTTGATCAGTGCGGCACGGGCCAGCACGTAGCGGATCTCGTCGGCCGAAAAATCGCGCAACTGGAGAAAATGCCGCAGCGGTGCGGCTTGCGAGGGTGCGGGAGGTGTCATGGCAATGAATCCTTCGGTAGCGTGTCCCGCCCTGCTGCCAGGGCGGGATATCGGGCGTACGGTTTTCAGGCGGCGAGAAAGTCCTTGATCAGCGGCACCAGGGTGGCGACGATGTGGTCGGCTTCCTCGCGCTTCAGGATGAGCGGAGGCAGCAGGCGCACGACCTTGTCGCGGGTGACGTTGATCAGCAGGCCTGCCTCGGCGGCCTTGGCAACCAGAATGCCGCAGGGGCGATCCAGTTCGATACCCAGCATCAGGCCACGCCCTCGGACTTCGATGACGCCAGCGGTGCCGGCCAGTGCCTGGCCCAGCGCTTCCTTGAGGTAGGTGCCGACCTGGGCGGCGTTCTCGAGCAGTTGCTCTTCTTCCAGGGCCGACAGCACGGCCAGGCCAGCGGCACAGACCAGCGGGTTGCCGCCGAAGGTACTGCCGTGGTTGCCAGGGCCGAACACGCCTGCGGCCTTGCCGGCCAGTACTACTGCGCCGATGGGCACGCCACCGGCCAGGCCCTTGGCGAGGGTCATGACATCGGGACGGATATCGGCCCACTGGTGGGCAAACCACTTGCCGGTACGGCCGACGCCGGACTGGACTTCGTCGATCATCAGCAGCCAGCCGCGCTCGTCGCACAGCTTGCGCACGGCGCGCAGGTAGTCGAGGTGGCTTTCGCGGATGCCGCCTTCGCCTTGCAGGACTTCAAGCAGGATGGCATTGACGCGGGGCTCGGCAGTGGCCGCATCGACGATGGCCTGCAAGTCGTTCTGCGGTACGTGGATGAAGCCGGTGGGCAGGGGCGTGAAGCCCTTGCTGGCCTTGGCGCTGCTGGTGGCGGCCAGGGTCGCCAGCGTGCGGCCATGCCAGGCCGAGTCCAGCGTGATGATGTGGGCGTGTTCGTTGCCGTTCTGGTGGCCGTAGAGACGGGCCAGCTTGATGGCGATCTCGTTGGCCTCGGAACCGCTGTTGCAGAACGCGACTTCCTGCATGCCGGACAGCATGGCAATGCGTTCGGCCAGCGCCGTCTGCTGCGGCACTTCGTAGATGTTGGACGTGTGGATCACGCGCGCGGCCTGCTCGGCGATGGCCGAGACCAGGCGCGGGTGTGCATGCCCCAGGCAGGAAACGCCGATCCCAGCCAGGCCGTCGAGGTATCGTCGGCCATGCTCGTCCCAGAGCCAGACTCCTTCACCGTGGGTGAAGGAAATGGGAAGGCGGGCGTAGATATTGGCTAGGGGAGATGACATACCTCAATGCTCCAGGCAGGACGTTGAAAGAAAGCCTGATCGGGCTTTCAGGAAAACTCTAATCATATACAATTCGCTACGCGGACGACACAGGAACTGCGCATTCTTCGCGCAGCTATCGTTATTTCCGTCGCCCGACTGCAAAAGAGTGGCTATGACAGAACAAGCGCGGCAATTGATCATTCATGGTACGACACTGGCGGGGCATCGTTTCAGGCCCAGCGACTGGGCCGAGCGACTGGCCGGTGTCATGTCCCAGTTCCGTCCGGCAGGGTGTGCCGGCAGCCATCTGACCTATTCTCCCTATGCTGTGCCGCGCGTGATCAATGGTGTCAACTGCGTCGTGGTCGATCATCGCCTGCGTGCGCTGGAGCCGCTGGCATGGAAATTCGTGATCGAGTTTGCTCGCGACAATAGCCTGACCATCGAAGGCGAGCTGGAATGAGAAAGGAGCCCGTCAGGGCTCCTTTCTCATTGGGCTGACAGGATTCAGACGGGTGTCAGCACCTTGCCTGTCTCGAAGAATGCCTGCAGGTTGTGCAGGACCAGCTCGGCCATGGCGGCACGGGTTTCGTGAGTGGCGCTGGCGATGTGCGGTAGCAGCACCACGTTGTCGAGTGCGCGCAGCGCGGCAGGTACCTGGGGTTCGTGCTCGAACACGTCCAGGCCGGCGGATCGCAGTTTTCCCTGTTGCAGCGCCTGGATCAGGGCCGCTTCATCGACGACGCTGCCACGCGAGATATTGACCAGGATGCCGTCCGGGCCGAGTGCCTCGAGCACCGGTGCATTGACCAGGTGCTGCGTGCCGGCACCGCCAACAGTGGCAATCACCAGGAAATCGGCCCAGGCCGCGAGCGAGACAAGACTGTCAGCGTATGTCCAGGGCACATCGTTGCGTGCATGGCGGTTGTGGTAGCGGATATCCATGTCGAAACCCTGGCCTCGCCTGGCAATGGCTTCGCCGATGCGACCCAGCCCCAGGATGCCGAGTTTCTTGCCACTGACGCGGTTGCCCAGGGGAAAGCTGCCATGTACCTGGCCCCAGTGTCCTTCACGCACGAAGCGATCTCCCTGGGCGATGCGGCGCGATGCGGCGATCATCAGTCCCCAGGCTGTGTCGGCCACGCAATCGGTCAGTACATCGGGCGTGTTGCTGACCAGCACGCCACGCTCGCGTGCGGCGGCGATGTCGATGGAGTCATAGCCGACGCCCCAGCTGCAGATTGCCTTGAGTGCCGGCATGGCCTCCATGATCTGGCGCGTGCAGCCGTGGTTGGCTGTCGTGACGATGGCGGTGATGTCGCCGGCCTTTTCCTGAAGGGCTGTGACGGGATCAGCCTCTTCCCAGAGTCGGAAAGGCTCGAAATGGGCGTCGATCAGCGGTTGGGCGACGGGCGAGCCGCTGAGCGGCCCGATCTGGACGATGCGGGGTTTTGATGCGGGTGCCATGATGATGCGATCCGGGTTGAAAACCCAAGTGTGGCACGATCAGGCAAATAGCAAAAGCCCCTCTGGTAGGGAGGGGCTTCATACGGCATCCGTCAGGGACGGAAAGGGATCAGGCCAGTGCCTTGATCGCGGCTGCCAGGCGGCTCTTGTGGCGAGCGGCCTTGTTCTTGTGGATGATGTTCTTGTCAGCCACGCGATCGATCACGCTGCTGGTTTTTTGGTACACGGCAGCAGCTTGCTCCTTGTCACCGCTTTCGATGGCCTGGCGCACACGCTTGATGGAGGTGCGCAGCATCGAACGCAGGCTGGAGTTGTGTGCGTTGAGTGCAACGGATTGACGGGCGCGTTTACGTGCTTGTGCGGTGTTTGCCATGTGTGTGTACTTTGAGAACTTTAGAAGAACACGCTGAGCCAGCGGCGCAACGCATATCGTAATTAGCAAAACTATAGATTATATCAGCCTGCGCCGGGCATGCAACTGTCACTGTTGGAATCTCGCACGGGTGAGGTCGCGCGGGCGCAGTCCGAACAGGGCCAGCACACCGAAATAGGTGGCTGCGGCTGCGCCGATGACACCGCACAGCAGCCCGGCACGCAGCCAGGGCCGGGGCTGCAGGCCGATCCAGTCGATGTGTGCATTCAGAAAATGGAGGGCCGCGCCCATGGCCAGCAGGGCCGGCAGCAGGCGCAGCATGAAGCCGAACCAGCCCGGGGCGGGCTGGTAGCTGCCATGGCGACGCAGTCCGATCAGCAGCAGCAAGGCATTGAGGCAGGCACCCAGTCCGATGGCCAGCGCCAGGCCGGCATGGGCGAGGCGAGGTACCAGGGCGATATTGAGCAACTGGGTGGCGATCAGGCAGATGATGGCGATCTTGACCGGTGTGCGGATATTCTGGCGGGCATAGAAGCCCGGGGCCAGGATCTTGATGGACAGCAGGCCGGCCAGTCCCGCGCCATAGGCCATGACGGCGTAACGTGTCTGGAGTACATCGGCAGCGCTGAAGGCTCCATAGTGGAACAGCGTGGCAACCAGACCTTCCGACAGCAGGGCCAGTCCAAGCATCGCCGGCAGTCCCAGCAAGAGTACCAGCCGCAGGCCCCAGTCCAGCAGGTTGCTGTAGTCCCTGGTATTGCCGGAGGCATGCGCCCGCGACAGGGCAGGCAACAGCACGGTGCCCAGGGCAACGCCGAGCAGGGCACTGGGGAACTCCATCAGGCGATCGGCAAAGGAGAGCCAGGTCACGCTGCCCGGCGTCAGCCAACTGGCGATATTGGTATTGATGAGCAATGAAATCTGGGCGACCGATACACCCAGCACGGCTGGCAGCATCTGGCGCAGGATATGCCGCACGGTGGGGTCCTGCCAAGCCGCGCGAGGCGTAGCGCGCAGCAGGCGGGGCGTCAGCCCCAGCCGGGCCAGGGCCATCCACTGGACAGCCAGCTGGAGCGCGCCGCCGACCATGACGCCGATGGCCAGTGCATAGACAGGCGGATCCATGTGCGCCGACAGCAGCAGGCTGGCTGCGATCATTGACAGGTTGAGCAGCACCGGCGTGAAGGCCGGTACGGCAAATTTCTTCCAGGTATTGAGCACTCCGGAGGCGAAGGCCACCAGCGACATGCAGAGGATATAGGGGAACATGGCCCGGGTCATCCATACGGCAGCATCGAAGCCGTCGGTATTGCCCGAGGCGCGCAGGCCGCTCGCCATGGCGGAGACGACCCAGGGTGCGGCCAGGATGCCCAGCAGGGTGACGGTCATCAATGCCAGCGTCAGGATCAGGGCGACGCGGTCCAGCAGCATGCGAACTGCGTCGTCGCTGCGCTCGGTGCGCGCAGCCCCCAGGATCGGGACAAACGCCTGTGCAAAGGCACCTTCGGCAAACAGGCGGCGCAGCAGGTTGGGGATGCGGAAGGCGATCCAGAACGCATCGGTGAGCGGTCCGGCACCGAAGGCGCGGGCAATCAGGATATCGCGGACCAGGCCCGTGATACGCGAAACCATGGTCAGGCTGCTGACGGTGGCAGCGGAACGGAACAGACCCATCGAGTTATCTGGCTGGTGTTATTTCGGGGGCATCCTGATGGCACCATCGAGACGGATGGTTTCGCCATTCAGCATGTCATTGACAATGATCTGGTGCACCAGCCGGGCATAGTCTTCGGGACGGCCCAGGCGTGGCGGAAAGGGAATGGAGGCGGCCAGGCTGTCCTGGACCTCCTGTGGCATGCCTGCCATCATGGGTGTGGCAAAAATGCCAGGGGCGATGGTCATGCAGCGGATGCCGTCGCGGGCCAGGTCACGGGCAACCGGCAGGGTCAGCCCCACGATGCCGGCCTTGGAGGCTGCATAGGCTGCCTGGCCGATCTGGCCGTCGTAGGCCGCCACGGAAGCGGTATTGATCAGCACACCGCGCTCCCCCGTGGTTTCCGGCGTGTTGAGCGCCATGGCCGCCGCCGCCAGCCGGATCATGTTGAAGGTGCCGATCAGATTGACGGCGATCACTTTCTGGAACATGTCCAGCGTGTGGGGACCGTTGCGGCCGACAGTGCGGGCGGCCGGTGCGATACCGGCGCAATTGACCAGGCCGGCAAGCGGGCCCAGTTCGAGCGCGGCGGCAATGGCAGCCTGCGCATCGTCTTCGCGCGTCACATCGCAATGTACGTAATGTTGTCCCAGCTCCTGCGCTAGTACACGCCCGGCCTCATCCTGCAGGTCGGCCAGCACGATGTGGGCACCATGCTCGGACAGCATGCGTACGGTGCCGGCGCCCAGGCCTGAGGCACCGCCGGTCACGACGAAAACCTTGTCAGCGATCTGCATGGGCGCACTCCTGTCGAGGGAACGGGACGGCTCCGTATGCCTGCTGGCAGGCGGAGCCGGGATGACTGGATTCAGTCCTTGAGGGCTGCAAAAATGCGCTCGCGGATTTGATCCACGCTGCCGACACCCTGGACGGTGCGGTAGCGGGGCGCGCGTACCGGTTCGGCTGCGGCCCAGGCCGAATAGTAGTCTACCAGCGGACGGGTCTGGTTTTCATAGACATTGAGGCGGTTGCGCACCGTCTCTTCCTTGTCGTCGTCGCGCTGAATCAGCGGCTCGCCGGTTTCGTCGTCCAGCCCTTCGGACTTGGGCGGGTTGAAACGGATATGGTAGCTGCGGCCGCTGGGCTGGTGAACACGGCGACCGCTGATGCGGTCGATGATGTCTTCGCCCGGTACCTGGATTTCGACGACGTAATCCAGATCGACGCTGGCATCCTTGAGCGCATCGGCTTGCGGAATGGTGCGGGGGAAACCGTCGAACAGGTAGCCCTGGGTACAGTCCGGCTGCTGCAGGCGATCCTTGACCAGGCCGATGATGATGTCGTCGGACACCAGGCCACCTGCATCCATGATCTTCTTGGCTTCGATGCCCAGGGGCGTGCCGGCCTTGACGGCAGCGCGCAGCATGTCGCCCGTGGAAATCTGGGGAATGCCGTAGTGCTGGGTGATGAAGGCGGCCTGGGTGCCTTTACCGGCACCGGGGGGGCCAAGCAGAATAAGACGCATGATGACTCCTGATTGGATTGAGACAAAGTATGAATTTCGGGTCTGCTGCATTATGCCGCAATGCAGCAAACGATGCGGCGATCCGGACTGCGCGTTTACCCTAGGTCGGTCTGGCAAAATGGTGCCGGATCCGTTCCAGGTCTGCCGGGGTGTCGATGCCGGGCAGGGCAGGCTGCGCTGTTTGGTGGACAGCGATGCGGTAGCCGTGTTCGAGTACGCGCAGTTGTTCAAGGGATTCGATCTGTTCGAGCTGGCCGCGCGCGAGCGTGGGGTAGCGGCGCAGGAAGCCGGCCCGATAGGCATACAGGCCGATGTGTTGCCAGCCAGACAGCGAACCCGGCAATGCCATGCCTGCCTGGTGCGCGGCCAGGGTATCTCGCGCCCAGGGGATCGGGGCACGCGAGAAATACAACGCATGGCCGCTGTTGTCGCAGACCACCTTGACGATGTTGGGATCGAACAGATCCTCGGCGCGGCGGATCGGGCTGGCGCAGGTCGACATCACGGCATCGGGGCTGTCGGCCAGCAGTTGGGCAGCCTGGCGTACCAGTTCAGGTTCGATCTGGGGCTCGTCGCCCTGCACGTTGACGATGATCTGCTCGTCATCCAGTGCCAGCAGGTCGCAGGCCTGTGCCAACCGGTCGGTGCCGCTGGGATGATCGTTGCGTGTCATCAGGGCCTGGCCGCCGTGGCGTTGCACGGTATCGAAGATCCGCGTATCGTCGGTCGCGACCCATACGCCGAGCGCGCCGGCCTTTTCGGCCTGGCGGACCACACGCACGATCATGGGCAGGCCGGCAATGTCGGCCAGCGGCTTGTCAGGCAACCTGCTGGAGGCGGCCCGGGCCGGAATGATGACGTGAAAGCTCATTCATCGGCCGCCAGCGGACGGGCCTCGCTTTCGAGCAGGACGGGGATGCCATCCCGGATCGGGTAGGCCAGCCGGGCTGCCCGCGAAACCAGTTCCTGCTTCTGGCGGTCATACTCGAGCCTGCCTTTGCAGACAGGGCAGACCAGGATATCGAGCAGACGAGCTTCCATAATTTGAATTGCCTTGAAAATGCAGTCGGCGCAACAGGCGCGGCGACGGTTGCATTAGTGTATGACAATTTTTTGGAGGAGGTCTTGAGGAAACGCAGGATCCGAGAAGCGGGCATCGACGTCCAGATACCACAGGCGAGGATCCTCGATATGGCGGCATTTGACCGCATCCTTGGCTGTGATGAGGATGATATCCGCGTCGATATCCAGAAAAGGGGATTCGCTGTAGGGATAATGATCAGGCAGGGCAACGGTCTGTGCCAGCCGGATGTCGTGACGGGTAAGCGTGTCGAAGAAGCGGGAGGGTTGGCCGATGCCGGCAACCGCTGCGACCCGGGCGCTGGCAGACTGCATAGCCAGGTCGGCCAGTGTACGGTGTGCCGCGTCATGAACGTGGATGAACTCGCCAGGTTGCAGGTGCATGGTGATACGGTGTGGCGCTCTGCCTGCATGCCGGGAAGGGGCCGGCTGCTGTCCGGGCGGCAGGTTGTCGATCACGACATCGACCTGTGCCAGCCGGCCGACAGGTTCGCGCAAGGGGCCGGCAGGCAGGAGCCAGCCATTGCCCGAGCCACGCTCATCCTGCACGACGATTTCCAGGTCGCGTTGCAGGGCCAGGTGCTGCAGCCCATCGTCCGAGACGATGATGTCCGTATCGGGAAAAGCCTGCAGCAGGGTGCGCGCCGCCAGTACCCGCAGTGGATGTACCGAGATCGGAGCATGGGTTTTCTGGCTGATGAGGGCTGGTTCATCCCCGAAGTCTGCGGGGGCAAGCGCGCCCCGGCCGGTCCTGGGCAATGCACCTGGTTCCACACCATAGCCGCGGCTGATCACCCCCGGATGATAGCCCTGTGCCTGCAGTGCCTGGACCAGCGCGATGACGACCGGAGTCTTGCCGGTGCCGCCCACGTACAGGTTGCCCACGACGATCACAGGTACTGGTGCGCGCCAACTGAAGCGCCAGCCATGCCTGTAGGCCTGCCGCTTGCCGGCCACGACCAGGGCGGTGAGCAACGAAAGGGGATAAAGCAGGCAGGCCAGCCAGCCGCGACGCAGCCAGTGCCGATGTACAAAGGCGTGCAGCTTCATTGTTGCTGGGTGGCAAAGGCAATGCGGCTGAGGCCGGCCTGGCGGGCCGCTTCCATGACGGTCACCACGGATTGGTGTGGTGCCTGGGCATCGGCATGGATGATCAGCATGGCATCGCTGTGGCCGTTGGCGCGTGCCCGCAGGGCTGCAACCACTTCGGCGGGGCCGCTTGCCGAGAGCAGTTCACCATCCAGAGCGTACAGGCCGTCGCTGCTGATGGCGAAGATCAGTGCGTTGTGGGTGCTGTCGGCACTGGCCTGGGCCGAGGGCAGTGCAACGTCGAGCTGGCTGAAGCGTGCGAAGGTGGTGCTCGTGGCCAGGAAAATCAGCATGACGAGCAGGACGTCGATCAATGGGATGACATTGATTTCAGGTGTGTCGTCTCTGGAGGAAGTACGGCGAAAATTCATTGGGCGGCGCTGGCGCGGGTCAGGGTGCTCAGCCGGGCGGCCTGGCGTTCCATTTCGTCGAGGTAAGTGTCTGTCCGCGAGCGGAAGTAGCGATGGGCGACCAGGGCCGGGATGGCAATGAGGATACCGAAAGCCGTATTGTAGAGCGCAACCGAGATGCCGCGTGCCATCTGGGTCGGATCGCTGCCGGTCGGGGTCCAGGCACCGAAGATCTCGATCATGCCGATCACGGTGCCGAACAGGCCCATCAGTGGCGCGGCGACGGCGATCGTTGCCAGCGCGGGCAGGTAGCGCGAGAGCTGGAAGGCAACCGCGTGGCCGGCGTCTTCAACATACTGACGTTGTCGCTCAGGGGTGTCGGCGCGATGTTCCAGCACGGCTGCCAGCACCACGCCCAATGGAGAGGTGTCGTGCAGGCGGGAAAGCGCTTCCGGATGTGTCTGGCGACGCTGCAGCATGTCGGCAGCCTGTTCGGCCAGGCCGGCGGGCAGGATGCGTGTCCGTCGCAACGACAGGCTGCGCTCGATGATCAGCGCAAGCGTGAGAATGGAGGTGGCAAGCAGGGGCCATACCGGCCAGCCGGCGGCGACGATCAGTGAGAACAACGGGCGCTCCGGTCGTGTGGACAAAGAATAGTCGTGACTGTAATGGTGCGCCGACCAAGAGGCAAGTCCGGTGGGTGGAAAACTATCCACAAAAATTGTGGATAAGTCTGTGTGAAACTTCGTGAAATTGCATGGTGGCGGTGTGCGGGGCTGGCATGCTGAAAAAATGAGCAAAATCTTGTTTTTTATTAATTTTGTTTAAAATCAATGTGTTGTGATCTTTTGTTCAGGTTTGGGCTGATGTTTTGATGGTTTTCGAATGCGTTGTATCATGCGCCTGCGTTCGCGCTTTTCTGTGGATAGCCAGGCCTGTCGTTGCGGGTTTGCTTTGAAATCAAGGGGTTGTTTTGACGTCCGCCATCCTGAGTGTTTCTCAGTTGAATCGCCTGGTCGCCGGGCAGTTCGATGCCATGCCAGCAGTCCAGGTGGCCGGTGAGGTATCCAATTTCACCTGCGCGGCATCGGGGCACTGGTACTTCACGCTCAAGGACGATCGCGCCTCCGTGCGCGTGGTAATGTTCCGTGGTCGGGCATCTGCCGTAGGCTTCATGCCCAGGGCCGGCGATCGCGTCGAGATCCGTGCGCGGGTTACGCTTTACGAACCGCGGGGCGATTACCAGTTGCAGGCCGAAGGGATGCGCCGGGCAGGCCTGGGTGATCTCTACGAAGCATTCCTGTTGCTGAAGGGGCGTCTTGAGGCAGAGGGCTTGCTGGATGCCGCGCGCAAGCGCGAACTGTCGGTCTGGCCACGTGCCATCGGTATCGTGACCTCGCTGCAGGCGGCTGCGTTGCAGGATGTGCTGACAGCCTTGCGGCGGCGCGTGCCTCATATTCCCGTTTACATCTATCCTGCGCCTGTCCAGGGCACCGATGCTGCTGCACGGCTGGTGCAGGCGCTCGACCAGGCGCAGCGCCACGCCGAGGCCGATGTCGTGCTGCTGGTGCGGGGCGGTGGCAGCATAGAGGATCTCTGGTCGTTCAATGACGAAGGACTGGCGCGTGCCATCGCAGCCTGCGATATTCCCGTAGTGAGCGGGGTGGGGCATGAAACGGATTTCACGATTGCCGACTTTGTCGCGGATCTTCGTGCCCCCACGCCGACAGCGGCAGCCGAACTGTGCTGTGAGCCGCGCCAATACTGGCTGGATCGGGTCGGCAGTGCCGCGGCGCGCATCGCCCAGGCGCAGCGGCGTCAGCATGAGCGGGCGGCGCAACGGCTTGACCGAGCCGTTGCATCCCTGCTTTCGCCTGCGCAGCAACTGGCATTGCAGCGCCAGCGTCTGCTCATGGCCTGTCACCGCCTGCAGCGTGCCTGGCGAGGAGGGGTGTCAGTTTGGGCCGGTCGGCTGGAAGCGCAGCGTGCCCGCTTCGGTGCGCTCGATCCCAGGCTGGCATTGCAGCGTGGCTATGCCATTGTGCGGGATGGAGAAGGGCATGTGTTGGAGCGCGGCGCAGGGCTGGCTGCCGGGGATCGCGTCAGCATCGAGTTTGCTGCCGATACGGCCGAGGTCAGCATTGCTGCCATCAGACACGGCACCAAGCCTTAGGTCTATACGCCTTGGTGCGATATCTTAATTCGGTAGCCCGTTCAGTTGCGCGTTACCTGACAGGTGGCGCGTAGCGAACCAGCCCTGTTCCATCTCGAGTGCGTAGCGGACGGGCTCGGCAGAGCAGTGGGGTGTTTCGGTATAGGGAGCCATGTCGGCGATATTGGCGATCGTGCCATCGTCGCGGATGAAGGCAATGCTCAGCGGCAGGGGGGTATTGCGCATCCAGAAGCACAGCGTGTCGGGTGTCGGGTAGACAAACAGCATGCCGTGATTCGGAGCCAGTTCTTGCCTGAACATCAGTCCGCGTTGCCGCGTGGCATCGTTGTCGGCGACTTCGGCGTGGATCAGATGAATGCCCGCATTCATCCTTATAATGGACAGCGTCGGATTGGGATTGCCCGCTGGCGCGGCATGGCTGTAGAACAGTCCGGAGCCGGCCAGCAGAATGAAAAAGAAGACCCTGCGTACAGCACATCGTAGATGTGCCATGCGCAAAAGTCTTCCACAGATCATGGGATCTGAATTGAGGTGCACGCGATTCAGGCCGAGGTGATATTCAGGGCTTGCTTGCCTTTCGGCCCCTGGATAATCTCGAATGCAACGCGCTGGCCTTCCTTGAGGGTCTTGAAGCCATTCATCTGGATCGACGAGAAATGTGCGAACAAGTCTTCGCCGCCATCTTCGGGTGTAATAAAGCCGAAACCCTTGGCATCATTAAACCATTTGACGATGCCCAGGGACTTGGGGGAAGAGTCTCCGAGCGTGGGGGTGGTGTCTAACATGGGAACTGCCTCTGAAATCGAATTGATACTAAAGATCCTTGCAACGGGGGGATGTTGCGCCGATCTTTATTCCTGATGCATCAACTCCGTGATCAAGAAAATCAGGAATACTGAATCATCTGACGATTTAAGGGTAAACGTCAAGTATGGAAACCACGAATATCATAAAATAATGTGGATGTGATTATTCATATATATAAATATGGCTGCTGATTTGCAATTGAACCCTGTGGTGGAAAGCCATCAGGCACAGGTGGGGCCACCCCCCATGTACCAGGTTGTCCTGCTCAATGACGACTATACGCCGATGGACTTCGTGATCATGATTTTGCAGAAGTTTTTCGCCAAGACCGACGAAGAGGCGACGCATATCATGCTGCGCGTGCATCATGATGGACGGGGTGCCTGTGGTGTCTTCAGTCGCGACATTGCCTCGACCAAGGTGTCCCAGGTCGTGCGTTGTGCCCGCGCCAGCCAGCACCCTTTGCAATGTATTATGGAAACTGTCTGAAACTTGCCTGTCTGTGTCGATGGCGTCAGCCCGGTTTGAGCATAGAATACAGGCTGGCATGTCGCTTCAGAGAATGACGGAGGAAGCGTGATTTCCCAGGAACTAGAAGTCAGTCTGCATCTGGCCTTTGTCGAGGCACGTTCGGCACGGCACGAATTCATCACGGTCGAGCACCTGCTTTTGTCACTGCTCGACAATGGCGCTGCGGTCGATGCGCTGCGTGCCTGCGCAGCCAATGTCGATGAGCTCAGGCGCCATCTCCGGCAGTTCGTGGCCGAGAATACGCCTGTCGTGCCCGAAGGGCATGAGGTCGATACACAGCCCACGCTAGGCTTTCAGCGGGTCATCCAGCGTGCGATCATGCATGTGTCCTCCAGCGGCACATCCAAGAAAGCCGTCAATGGTGCCAATGTACTGGTGGCGATTTTTGGCGAAAAAGACTCGCATGCCGTATTCTTCCTGCAGCAGCAGGGCGTAACCCGGCTGGATGTGGTCAATTTCCTGTCGCACGGCATCACGCGTGTCTCGGCGCCTGAAGAGCCGGTGGCCAGCCCCCGGCCGGCTTCGGCACCGGGCAGCGCGGCCGAGAGCGATGGCAAGCAGACCCCACTCGAGCAGTATGCCCAGAATCTCAACCAGCAGGCCGAAGACGGTCGTATCGATCCGCTGATCGGTCGCGACGAGGAAGTCGAGCGCGTCATCCAGGTACTGTGTCGCCGCCGCAAGAACAATCCTCTGCTGGTGGGCGAGGCCGGTGTCGGCAAGACCGCCATAGCAGAGGGCCTGGCCTGGCGGATTACCCAGGGCGACGTGCCTTCCGTGCTGGCCGACGCCCGTATCTATGCGCTCGATATGGGTGCGTTGCTGGCCGGCACAAAATATCGCGGGGATTTCGAGCAGCGCCTCAAGGCCGTGCTCAAGCAGATCCGCGATACGGCCCAGGCAGTGCTGTTCATTGACGAGATCCATACGCTGATCGGTGCCGGCTCGGCCTCGGGCGGTACGCTCGATGCCTCCAACCTGCTCAAGCCGGCCCTGTCGTCCGGGCAGCTCAAGTGCATCGGTGCGACTACTTATACCGAGTATCGCGGCATTTTCGAGAAAGACCAGGCGCTGTCGCGCCGTTTCCAGAAAATCGATGTGCCCGAGCCCAGCGTCGAGCAGACCATCCAGATTCTCAAGGGGTTGAAAACCCGTTTCGAGGAGCATCACGGTGTACGCTATTCGGCAGCTGCCCTGGTGGCTGCGGCAGAACTGTCGTCCCGGCACCTGAACGACCGACATCTGCCCGACAAGGCCATCGATGTCATCGACGAGGCCGGGGCTGCACAGCGCCTGCTGCCCAAGTCGCGCCAGAAAAAAGTGATCGGCAAGGGCGAGATCGAGGCCATCGTGTCGCGCATGGCCCGCATCCCGCCGCAATCGGTGTCGACGGATGATCGACATCGGCTGGCAACGCTCGAACGCGACCTCAAGGCGGTGGTGTTCGGTCAGGATATGGCCATCGAGGCCCTGGCAGCTGCGATCAAGATGGCACGCTCGGGGCTGGGCAAGCCGGACAAGCCGATTGGTGCCTTCCTGTTTTCGGGGCCGACTGGCGTGGGCAAGACCGAAGTGGCCCGTCAGCTCGCCTTCACGCTGGGTATCGAGTTGCTGCGCTTCGACATGTCCGAATATATGGAGCGGCATGCCGTGTCGCGCCTGATCGGGGCTCCTCCCGGCTATGTCGGTTTCGACCAGGGGGGCTTGCTGACCGAGGCCGTCACCAAGCAGCCGCATTGCGTCCTGCTGCTCGATGAAATCGAGAAGGCGCATCCGGATGTATTCAATATCCTGCTGCAGGTGATGGATCACGGCACGCTGACCGACAACAACGGGCGCAAGGCCGATTTCCGCAATGTCATCCTGATCATGACCACCAATGCCGGTGCCGATGCCATGAACCGCCGCGCCATCGGCTTTTCCGGGGCGCACAAGCAGGGCAATGAAATGGCCGACATCCAGCGCGCCTTCACGCCCGAGTTCCGCAATCGGCTGGACTCGATCATTCCGTTTGCGCCGCTCGATCGCCAGGTCATCCTGCGCGTGGTCGACAAGTTCCTGATGCAGCTCGAAGACCAGTTGCACGAAAAGCGGGTCGATGCGGTGTTCTCCGAACGCCTGCGCAGCTATCTGGCCAAGCATGGTTTCGATCCGCAGATGGGCGCGCGTCCCATGCAGCGCCTGATCCAGGATACGATCCGGCGTGTGCTGGCCGATGAACTGCTGTTCGGCAGGCTGGCGTCGGGTGGCAATGTCACGGTGGATCTCGACGAGCACGACAAGGTTTTCCTGTCGTTTCCCGATGCGCCACAAGCCGTGCCCGAGCAGGAGGCTGCGCTGACCGATTGATGCGAGGTGCAACCCTAGGGTAAACACCGATCAGGCCGGGTTGCACCTCGCCTTATACTCTGTTATCTGATTGATTCAATACTAAAATTCAGGTGCAGAGACATGGCCAGTACGACGCTGGGTATCAAGGTGGACAGTGCCTTGCGTGAACGGTTGAAGGCGGCGGCAGAGCAACTGGGCCGTACGCCTCACTGGTTTCTCAAACAGGCCGTGATCGCCTATCTTGAGCAGGTCGAGGCAGGTCGCCTGCCGCCGGAGCTGGCTCATCTGCTGGGCCAGGACGGGGTGCAACTCGATGTTGGTGCCGGTGCTACTGCCCTGGCGCTGCCAGTAGGCCAGGCCATCCAGCAACCCTTTTTCGAATTTGCCCAGGGCGTGGCGGCGCAATCCGTGCTGCGTGCTGCCATTACTGCGGCCTACCGTCGTCCCGAACCCGAATGTGTACCGTTGCTGATCGAGCAGGCGCGCGATCTGGTGACGCCCAGGGTGACCGCGCTGGCCAAGAAGCTGGTGGTGGCCTTGCGCGGCAAGCGGCGCAGCGGCGGTGTGGAAGGACTGGTGCAGGAGTTTTCCCTGTCGAGCCAGGAAGGTGTGGCCCTGATGTGCCTGGCCGAGGCGTTGCTGCGCATTCCTGACCGCGCTACGCGCGATGCACTGATCCGCGACAAGATCAGTGGCGGAGACTGGCAGGCACATGTCGGGCATTCCGCTTCACTGTTCGTCAATGCAGCGACCTGGGGGCTGGTGCTGACTGGCAAACTGGTCAGCACCAACAGTGAACAGAGCCTGTCCAGGGCGCTGACGAAGCTGATCGGCAAGGGTGGCGAGCCCTTGATCCGCAAGGGTGTGGACATGGCCATGCGAATGATGGGCGAGCAGTTCGTCACCGGCGAGCGTATCTCTGAAGCACTGGCCAACAGTCGCAAGTTCGAAGCCATGGGATTTCGCTATTCCTACGATATGCTGGGCGAGGCTGCCACCACATCCGCGGATGCGCAGCGTTACTACGATGCCTACGAGCAGGCGATCCACGCCATCGGCATGGCATCGAACGGGCGCGGCATCTACGATGGTCCTGGTATTTCCATCAAGCTCTCGGCGCTGCACCCGCGCTATGCCCGCGCCCAACAGGAGCGTGTCATGGCCGAGTTGTTGCCTCGTGTACTGGCTTTGGCGCAATTGGCCCGCCACTACGATATCGGCATGAATATCGATGCAGAGGAGTCTGACCGGCTGGAGATCTCGCTCGATCTGCTCGAGGCCCTGTGCTTTGACGACACCCTGCAGGGCTGGAATGGTATCGGTTTCGTGGTGCAGGCCTACCAGAAGCGTGCGCCGTACGTGATCGACCATGTGATCGACCTGGCGCGCCGCAGCCGGCATCGTGTCATGGTGCGGCTTGTCAAGGGTGCCTATTGGGACAGCGAGATCAAGCGTGCCCAGGTTGATGGCCTGGAGGGCTATCCGGTCTATACGCGCAAGGTCTATACAGACCTGTCCTACCTGGCCTGTGCACGCAAGCTGCTGGCTGCACCCGAAGCAGTCTTTCCGCAATTTGCCACGCACAACGCCCAGACGGTGGCCACCATTTATCACATGGCTGGACAGAATTATTATGCTGGCCAGTACGAATTCCAGTGCCTGCACGGCATGGGCGAACCGCTTTACGAAGAGATCGTGGGGCCGGTGGCGCAGGGCGGACTCAACAGACCCTGTCGCATCTATGCGCCGGTCGGCACCCACGAAACCCTGCTGGCCTATCTGGTGCGGCGGTTGCTCGAGAACGGTGCCAACACTTCGTTCGTCAACCTGATCGGCAATGCCAATATCGATATCGCCACGCTGGTGGCCGATCCCGTGGAGCAGGCGCTCAGGCTGTCGCCTCCCGGCCTGCCGCACGAGCGAATTCCCTTGCCCAGGGATCTGTTCAGGATCGATGGCCAGGGGCGGCTCAATGCGTCCGGCATCGATCTTGACAATGAACAGCGCCTGGCATCGCTGGCACCGGCCTTGCTCGGCAGCGGCACCCAGCATTGGCGTGCAGCGCCGATGCTGGGTGATGTGGAAACCGCCTGGGATGATGGCCGCAGTCGTGCCGTGCCGAATCCTGCCGATCACCGGGATATCGTGGGCCACGTGATCGATACCGGCCCGGATGAACTGGAGCGCGCCTTGCGCATGGCGACGCACAGTGCACCGATCTGGCAATCCACCCCCGTCTCGGAGCGGGCCCAGTGCCTGATGCGGGCTGCCGACCTGCTGGAGGCGCGCATGGCGCACCTGCTGGGGCTGATCGTGCGCGAAGCAGGCAAGACCTTGCCCAACGCCGTGGCCGAGGTTCGGGAGGCTGTTGACTTCCTGCGCTACTACGCAGATCGCATCCAGCAATCCTTCTCCAACGATACGCACCGGCCGCTGGGCGTAGTGTTGTGCATCAGCCCCTGGAATTTTCCGCTGGCGATCTTCACGGGGCAGGTGGCCGCGGCACTGGCAGCAGGCAATACGGTGCTTGCCAAGCCTGCGGAGCAGACCTGCCTGGTGGCGGCGCAGATGATCGGGATTCTGCATGAGGCCGGTATCCTGCGGGGGGCCGTGCAGATGGTGCCGGGTGATGGCGAGCATGTCGGGGCCGCACTGGTGGCCGACCGGCGAATCCATGGCGTGATGTTTACTGGTTCGACCGAAGTGGCGCAAGGCATTGCCTGCGCTCTGGCGCAACGTCTTGATGACCGTGGGCGCACGATTCCCCTGATCGCTGAAACCGGTGGACAGAACGCCCTGATCGTCGATTCCTCGGCCCTGGCCGAGCAGGTCGTGGCCGATGTGCTGGCATCGGCCTTCGATTCGGCGGGGCAGCGTTGTTCGGCACTGCGGCTCCTGTGCCTGCAGGAAGAGATTGCCGATCGCACGCTGGCCATGCTGCGCGGGGCCATGCGAGAACTGATCATCGGTAATCCAGACAGACTGCAGACAGATGTCGGGCCGGTGATCGACCAGGTGGCCCAGGAATCCATTCTCGGTTACATCGAGACCAGGCGTGCGCAGGGCTGTGTGGTTGACCAGGCTGTGCTGCCCGAGCAGGGATTGCCGGGTACGTTCGTCGCTCCGACTCTGATCGAGATCGACGCCGTATCGCGGCTGGGACGCGAAGTGTTTGGCCCGGTACTGCATGTGTTGCGTTACCGGCGCGAGGCACTGGGCACACTGATCGACGATATCAATGCCACTGGCTACGGGCTGACTTTCGGTGTGCATACGCGCATCGACGAGATGATCGAGTTCGCCACGCAGCGGATCCG
>NZ_JBEFDG010000019.1:0-23431 GCF_040137905.1 Corticimicrobacter sp. | reverse complement strand
ACGGGACTCGAACCCGCGACCCCCGGCGTGACAGGCCGGTATTCTAACCAACTGAACTACCGCTCCGCAGCGGTATGCCTTTCGGCAATTGCCAGATTTAACTGGCGTCCCCTAGGGGATTCGAACCCCTGTACTCACCGTGAAAGGGTGATGTCCTAGGCCTCTAGACGAAGGGGACCTGAACTGCAGTACAACCTTTCGCTTTGGTGGTGGAGGTAAGCGGGATCGAACCGCTGACCTCTTGCATGCCATGCAAGCGCTCTCCCAGCTGAGCTATACCCCCGTTCCGTTATGACTCAAATTTGGTGAACTTGGCGTTGCTGCTTCGTTCGTTTTGTTTGCGTCATCAGCGAAGAAACAGAATTATGCACGAAAACTTCATGGCGTGCAACTCCCTCAACACCTTTTTATCAATAGTGCAAAAATACAACACGCCTTTCGATAAAAGCGTTGCGTTCTTGCCGCCCGCTTCCATCAGGCATCTTCCACAACCCCGACCAGCGTGCGGCGAATATCGGATTCCTCCCGTCCGCTGCGTGCGGCGTAGTCTCGCACTTGGTCTTCGCCAACGATGCCCAC
Source organism: Corticimicrobacter sp. (assembly GCF_040137905.1). Lineage (NCBI taxonomy): Bacteria > Pseudomonadati > Pseudomonadota > Betaproteobacteria > Burkholderiales > Alcaligenaceae > Corticimicrobacter > Corticimicrobacter sp. The sequence goes on along the minus strand of NZ_JBEFDG010000019.1, from coordinate 22,852 downwards.
ATTGAAATACTGGGACTGTGGATGGCTGAAGTAGAAACCCGATACGCTCGACGCCGGATACATGGCATAGCTGTCGGTCAGTTGCATGCCGATCTCCTCGCACGCCATCACGCGGAACATATCGCGCTTGACCACATGCTCCGGGCAGGATGGATAGCCGGGTGCAGGACGGATGCCACGGTACAGCTCGGCGATCAGCGCATCATTGTCCAGCGCCTCATCCACGGAATAGCCCCACAGATCAGTCCGCACGCGTGCATGCAGGCATTCGGCAAAACCTTCGGCCAGCCGGTCGGCCAGTGCCTTGAGCATGATGGCGGAATAGTCATCATGCTCACGTTCGAAGCGGGCTTCCTGCTTTTCCATGCCCAGCCCCGCCGTCACGGCAAACATGCCGATATAGTCCACGATGCCGCTGTCACGCGGCGCGATGAAATCGGCCAGGCACTTGTTCTCGACACCCTCGCGCTTGGCTGTCTGCTGACGCAGGTTGCGCCAGGTGAACAGCACTTCCTGGCGCGTCTCGTCGCGATAGACCTCGATGTCCTCATCGTTGACGGCATTGGCCGGATAGAAGGCCACCACGCCGCTGGCCGTCAGCCAGCGCCCTTCGATCAGTTTCCTGAGCATGGCCTGGCCATCGGCATACACCTTGCGGGCCTGCTCGCCCACCACCTCATCCTCCAGAATGGCCGGGAACTTGCCGAACAGACTCCAGGTATTGAAGAACGGCATCCAGTCGAAATAGCGGGCGATATCGGCCAGGTCGTAATTGCGGAACTCGCGCCGGCCAATGAACTTGGGCCGTGGCGGCACATAGCCGTTCCAGTCGATGGAGGTACGTTCGGCACGCGCCTGTGCCAGGGAGATCAGCGGTGTACTCTGGCGGCGCGCATGACGCTGGCGTACCTGTTCATACTCGGCGGCAAGGTTATCGAGATAAGTGGCGGCATCATCGGACACCAGGTTCTGTGCGACGCCAACCGAACGACTGGCATCGGGCACATAGATAACCGGACCATCGTAATGCGGCGCAATCTTGACGGCAGTATGCACGCGGCTGGTGGTGGCACCGCCGATCATCAACGGGATGCGACGCTCGCGAAAGTATGGATCCCGCTGCATCTCGCTGGCGACATAGGCCATCTCCTCCAGACTGGGTGTGATCAGGCCCGACAGGCCGACGATATCGGCCTCGACTTCCTTGGCCTTGGCCAGGATTTCGGCGCACGGCACCATCACGCCCATGTTGATGACTTCAAAGTTATTGCACTGGAGCACCACCGACACGATATTCTTGCCGATATCGTGCACATCGCCCTTGACGGTCGCGATCACGATGCGGCCCTTGGCGCGCACGTCGCCCCCGGCAGCCTCGATCTGGCGCTTTTCCTCTTCTATATAGGGGATCAGGTGTGCCACGGCCTGCTTCATCACGCGCGCCGACTTGACCACCTGGGGCAGGAACATCTTGCCGGCACCGAACAGGTCGCCGACGATATCCATGCCCGCCATCAGCGGCCCCTCGATGACCTCGATGGGCCGGCCACCACGTGCCAGCACCTGCTGCCGGATTTCCTCGGTATCCTCGACGATATGGCTGGTGATGCCGTGCACCATGGCATGCGCCAGGCGCTTTTCGACCGGCTGATCACGCCAGGCCAGATCCTCTTCCTTGCGCGCCACATTGCCCTTGATGGTCTCGGCGAACTCGACCAACCTTTCCGTCGGCGTACGCGTATCGGCCGGATCGTTACGTCCGAGCGGCTCGGCCCGATCCAGCACCACATCTTCGACCAGATCGCGCAATTGCGGCGACAGCTCGGCGTACACGCCCAACTGGCCGGCATTGACGATCCCCATCGTCAGCCCCTCGCGGATGGCGTAGTAGAGGAAGACCGTGTGGATGGCCTCGCGCATCGGCTCGTTGCCGCGGAACGAGAAGCTGACGTTCGAGATCCCACCCGAGATGCGGGCATGCGGCAGGTTCTGCCGGATCCAGCGCACACCTTCGATAAAGTCCACCGCATAGTGGTTGTGTTCGTCGATACCGGTCGCCACCGCAAACACATTGGGATCGAAAATAATGTCTTCAGGCGGGAAGCCCACCTCTTCGACCAGCAGCTTATAGGCGCGGCCACAGATCTCCTGGCGGCGCGGCAGACTGTCGGCCTGCCCCAGCTCATCGAAGGCCATCACCACGACGGCGGCACCATAGCGGCGGCACAGGCGCGCATGATGCAGGAAGGGTTCCACCCCCTCTTTCATGGAAATCGAGTTGACGATGGGCTTGCCCTGCACGCAGCGCAGACCAGCCTCGATCACGTTCCACTTGGAACTGTCGATCATCACCGGCACGCGTGCGATATCCGGCTCTGAAGCCACCAGATTGAGGAATCGCACCATGCAGGCTTGCGAGTCCAGCATGGCCTCGTCCATGTTGATGTCGATGACCTGGGCACCATTCTCGACCTGCTGGCGCGCCACGGCCAGCGCCTCGTCGTACTGCTCCTCGCGGATCAGGCGCAGGAACATCTTGCTGCCGGTCACGTTGGTACGCTCGCCCACGTTGACGAACAGTGTGCTGTCATCGATATTGAGCGGCTCCAGGCCGGACAGGCGGGTCTTGACCGGGATGTCGGGCACGACCCGCGGCGGCAGCTCGAGAATCCTGTCGGCAATGGCCCGGATATGCTCGGGTGTGGTGCCGCAGCAACCGCCTGCCATGTTGACCAGTCCGGCACGAGCGAACTCGTCCAGCAGCGCCGAGGTATCGGTCGGCGTTTCGTCGAAGCCGGTATCGCTCATCGGGTTGGGCAGCCCGGCATTGGGATAGACGCAGACGAAGGTATCGCACAGCTTGGACAGCTCGGCCACATAAGGCCGCATCAGCGCTGCCCCCAGCGCGCAATTCAGCCCGATGGTCAGTGGCCGGGCATGGCGTACGGAATTCCAGAAAGCCTCGACTGTCTGGCCGGACAGGATGCGTCCCGATGCGTCGGTCACCGTCCCCGAAATCATGACCGGCAGGCGCACGCCACGCGCCTCGAAAACTTCTTCCACGGCAAAGATGGCTGCCTTGGCGTTGAGTGTGTCGAAGATCGTTTCGATCAGCACCAGGTCGATGCCGCCATCGAGCAGGCCATTCATCTGCTCGGTATAGGACTGGCGCAACTCCTCGAAGGTCACATTGCGTGCGCCCGGATCGTTGACATCGGGTGACAGCGATGCCGTCTTGGGCTGCGGCCCCAGCGCCCCGGCCACGAAGCGCGGTCGCTCCAGCGTGCTGAAGGCATCACAGGCGGCCCTTGCCAGTCGCGCCGAGGCGACATTCATTTCGTAGGCCAGCTCGGGCATCTCGTAGTCGCCCTGCGCAATGGCAGTCGCGCCGAAGGTATTGGTCTCGATGACGTCGGCACCAGCCTCGAGATAGGCACGATGGATCGTCTCGATGATATCGGGGCGAGTCAGCGACAGCAGTTCATTGTTGCCCTTCACATCCTTGCCGTGACCCGCGAAACGCGTACCCCGGAAGTCGGCTTCGGTCAGCTTGTATTGCTGGATCATGGTCCCCATCGCCCCGTCGAGAATGGCGATGCGCCGGGTCAGCAGGCGCGCGAACCCGGCACCGTGGGTATAGCTGTCGATGGGATAAGGCAGGGACGGAAAGATAAGGCTCACGCGGGCATCCTGATGGCGACGGAACGGGGCTGTTCCAGAATAACCACATATCGTAGCAAAACCCGCAGCCATGCTACATTTCAGCCCATGCCGAAACAGGTGCTTTCAATCGATCCGGCCCGCACGGCACCGACTCCGGCCTGCGATCGATGGGAAAGATAAACGGGAAACAGGAAGCGTCACCATGACGCCTGCCTGTGCTGCCCCCGCAACGGTCAACGCGTTTCCGTACAACGCGCCAGCCCGATACCGGCCTGTCTGGCTCCTCTCGTTTCTTTATTACCCGTGCGCGGGGTCGCGCACACCATGAGGCCATGATGTCCACCTATGCTTTCCGCCTGACGGCCGGCGCGCTGTCGCTGCTGTCCACCCTTCCCGCCCTCAGCCTTGCCCAGTCCGCCGATGCTGCCCGCACCGCCGGTACTGTCTCCGCGCTCACGCCCGTGGTCGTCACCGCCTCGCGCACGCCGCAGCCGCTGGATACGGTTCTGGGCGACGTGACCGTGATCGATCACGAGACTCTGCAGAACTCGAAATCGAGCAGCCTGGCGGAAATCCTGTCACGCCAGCCGGGAGTCCAGATCTATACGAGCGGTGGGCCGCAGACGGTGACCGGTGTCTACCTGCGCGGTGCCAATCCGCTGCAGACGCTGGTGCTGATCGACGGCATGCGCATCAATGACAGCAACGCCGGTAGCATTGCCTGGAACGCCCTGGACCCTGCGATCATCGAACGCGTCGAGATTCTGCGCGGTGCTGCCAGCAGCCTGTATGGTGCGGATGCCATCGGCGGCGTCATCAACATCATTACCCGCCGCGCCACCGACGGCGAGTCTTTCAATGCATGGGCCAATTTCGGCCTGGGCAGCCGTGATACCTTCAAGACCAGCATGGGTGCCACCGGCGCGCAAAATGGCTGGGACTATCGTCTCTCGGCCAGTAAGGCCAGCAGCGATGGTTTTGATGCCAAGACTGTCGGCAGCAGCAATCACCATCCGGATCGCGACGGCTACGAACAGCACAGCGTGGCCGGCGCACTCGGCTATACCTGGCGGGAAAACCAGCGCATCGGCCTGGACATCTACAACGGTTATATCGATGGCGACTACGATGGTTTCGGCCATCCCGACCGCAGCCTGACGCGCCAGCAGGCCTACAGCCTGAGCAGCACCAACCAGTTGACGGACATCTGGCAGAGCGTAGTGCGCTTCGGCTTTGCCAAGGACACCATCGAAAGCCGCTCGGCCAACAGTTCGTCGCAAGTCGGCATGATCCAGCGCCAATACAGCTGGCAGAACAACTTCCAGCTAACGCCCAGCCAACACCTCGGTCTCGTGCTTGAACGTCTGGAAGAAAGGCCGGTCACCGCAAACAGCTATACCGAGCTTCGTCGGAACACCAATTCGGCGGCAGCCATCTATCGTGGAGACTTTGGCCTTCACCACCTGCAGGGCAGCGTGCGATACGACAACGTCTCCGGACTGGACAGCCAAACGACTGGCAGTCTGGCCTACGATCTCGACCTGAATACCCACTGGCAGGCAGGCATTGCCGCCAGCACCGGTTTTCGCATGCCAACATTTGCTGATCTGTATTACCCATATGAGTCTTATGGTCCTGGATATGGCAGCTTTCAGGGCAACCCTAACCTGAAACCCGAAAAATCGCGCAATATCGAAGCTCACGTCCGCTACTCCAATGGTCAGGCCAGCGTGGAGGCAACTGTTTACCAGAACAAGATCCGTGATCTCATCCAGGGCTATGTCTGCAACACCAGCTCCGACTGCACAGCAGAGAATGTCGATCGCGCTACCATTCGCGGGGCCACGCTGACAGGTACATACGCCTGGGACGACACCACCCTGCGCGCCAGCGCCGACTTCTTGCGTCCTCGCGACGATGCAACCGGCAAGACCCTGATCCGACGTGCGAAACAGGTCTACAACCTCGGCGTAGATCACCGGATCGGCAAACTGCTCCTGGGAGCCGACTACCAGTTCCAGACCCATCGCTACAACGATGCGGCCAACAATACCCGTCTCGGCGGTTACGGCCTGCTGAACCTGCGCGCCGCCTATGACTTCACGCGCCAGATCGGCGTCCAGCTTTACTGGAACAACGTGCTCGACAAGGACTACACCCAGGTCTACGGCTATCGCAACGATGGCTCCAACGTGTTCGTCAACCTGTCCTGGAAGTACTGACGCCATGCCGGCCCGGGCATCTGCACACACCTTACCGCGCCCGGGCGCGGCAAGGTGTGTGGCACTCGGGCTGGCAGTTGCACTATACGGGCTGGCCGCTGAAGCAACGGCACAGTATGCCGATCCCACCACGCAAGCACATCCAGTCAACGTCATCGACGATCAGAACCGCACGATCTCGTTGCCCCACCCGGCCCTGCGGGCCATCACCCTCAGTCCACATGCCACCGAACTGGTCTATGCCGCAGGCGCAGGCGCGCATCTGGCCGGCACGGTGGACAGCAGCAACTACCCTGCCGACGCACAGGCATTGCCCCGGATCGGCGACGGACTTCATCCCGACCCTGAACGCATCGTCGCACTCCAGCCAGACCTCCTGATTGCGTGGTTGCCCGCCCAGGCGGAATCGCTGGCACGACCCCTGGCGCAACTCGGCACACCGCTGTTCTACAGCAACCCCGCTGGTCTGGATAGCCTGCCCAACGCCATTGTCACACTGGGACGCCTGTTCGGCACCGAAGAAACGGCGACCCGCAATGCCACATCATTGCAGCAACGCCTGGACACACTGCGCAGTCGATACCGGGACGCGCCCCCCGTGCGTGTCTTTATCCTGGTCGGCAGCGAACCGCTCTACACACTCAATGGTGCCCACATTATCAGCCAGGCCGTCGAACTGTGCGGCGGCATCAATATTTTCAGCACGGCACCGGCGGCGGCTCCACAGGTCAGCCCGGAAGCCGTGCTGCGGGCACAGCCCGACATCGTGCTGATGAGCACTCAGGGACTGGCCACGCTGAATGGCTCCCGGGATATACCATCCCGCCACAGCGATGCGACAACGACACTGTATGGTGGTCAAGTCATGGCGCTCGACGCCGACCTGCTGTATCGCCCCGGTCCCCGCCTGGTCGATGCTGCAGAGCAAATCTGCCAGCGACTGGAAAGCATCCGGGCCAACGCACAGCAACAGGCAGGTACCCGACACCTGCAACCCGCCCCATAAGCAGCAGCGATGCGGGCAGCCGGGCAACGGCGAGCCCTGCCATGCAGTCCAGGACCGAACCGCTGCTCGACGCCCTTTCCTTACTTACACTTTTGCCAGCGCCTGATCCAGATCGGCCAGCAGGTCGTCGATATGCTCGATGCCGATCGACAGGCGTACGGTCTCTTCCCTGACACCCGCCTTCGCCAGTTCTTCCGGCGACAACTGCCGGTGCGTGGTCGAGGCCGGATGCGTGGCCAGCGACTTGGCATCGCCGATATTCACCAGTCGCGTCAACAACTGCAGCCCATCCAGGAAACGGGCTCCGGCCTCACGGCCGCCCTTGACGCCAAAGGTCAGGATGCCCGAAGCCTTGCCACCCAGGTATCTGCGGAACAGGGCATGGTCGGGATGATCCGGCAAGCCACCATAGCTGACCCATTCGACCTTGGCATGATCCTTGAGATGCTGGGCAATCGCCAGCGCATTGTCATTGATGCGATCCAGGCGCAAGCCCAGGGTTTCGATACCCTGCAGGATCAGGAAGGCATTGAAGGGCGACAACGCCGCTCCGGTATTGCGCAGGGGGACCACACGCGCCCGCCCGATGTAGGCCGCCGCCCCAAGAGCCTCCGTATAGACCAGGCCGTGATAGCTGACATCAGGCTCGTTCAGCCGCCGAAAGCGTGCCTTGTGCTCGGCCCAGGGAAACCTGCCGGAATCGACGATCAGGCCGCCGATGCTGTTGCCATGCCCGCCCAGGTACTTGGTGAGCGAATGCACGACGATATCGGCACCATGTTCGATGGGCCGCAGCAGATAGGGAGACGGTACCGTATTGTCGACAATCAGGGGCAGGCCATGCGCATGGGCCACTTCCGCAACGGCCACGATATCCACGATATTGCCCAGCGGGTTGCCGATCGACTCCACGAAGATCGCCTTGGTACGGTCATCGATCAGCGCTGCAAAGGCCTCGGGCCTGCGGGCATCCGCGAAGCGGGTCTCGATGCCGTATTGCGGCAGCGTATGCGCGAACAGATTGTAGGTACCGCCGTACAAGGCAGCCGCAGAAACAATGTTGTCGCCCGCCTCGGCGATGGTCAGGATCGAATAGGTAACAGCCGCCTGCCCGGACGCCAGTGCCAGCCCGGCCAGCCCACCTTCGAGGGCCGTCACGCGCTTCTCGAGCACATCGTTGGTCGGATTGCCGATCCGCGAATAGATATAGCCTTCCACATTCAGGTCGAACAGGTCGGCACCATGCTGCGCACTGTCGAATGCAAAGGAACTGGTCTGGTAAATGGGCACGGCCACGGCACGTGTGGTCGGATCGGGCTGGTAGCCGCCATGCACGGTGATGGTATCCAGCCTCCAGTGTTGCTGCTGCTCGGTCGTCATGCTGTCGTACTCCTTCAATGGTCAGTCAGTTGTAGGCACCCGCATCCTCGGGCAAAACGATTCCTTCCCGCGCCAGCACATCGGCATAGAAACGCCGTGCCACATCCGCATGCGAACGCAGCCGCCCCTTGAGCAGGTTAAGGCCCGTATGCGGCACCAGCACATTGCGCGGATCGCGTTCGACACCCCGTGCCTGCCGCGCCAGTTCAGGCGGCAATGGCAACTCAGGCAGTGCGGCGTCAAGCCTGGGACTCAGGAAGAATGCCAACGACAGCCGGTCCGTACCTGCGGGCGGGCTGACGACCCGATGCAGCGTGGCCCTCAGATAGCCATTGCTGAGGATTTCCAGCACCTCGCCCAGGTTGACCACGACCGTGCCCGGCAGCGGCGGCGCATCGATCCAGCGGTCCTGGTAGTAGACCTGCAATCCCGGCTGCACGTCCTGCAGCACGAAGGTCAGGCAGCCCGAGTCCTTGTGCGCACCAACGCCCTGCGCAGAACGGACCTGCTCCTGCCCCGGGTAGCGGATCAGCTTGATATGCTGCACCGGCGTCCCGGCGAAGGCCTCGTCAAAGCGATCCACCGGTTGGCCCAGCGCCAATGCCAGCGCCCGCAGCAACTGCTGACCGGCCAGCGTCAGGTGCGCCTGGATATCGAGTACGCGCAGCCTGAATTCCGGCAACCCGTCCGGCCACTGGTTGGGTCCCTGCAATCGCTTCCAGGCAGGGTCGTCCGGCCCGAGCGGCAGCACGGCGCGTTCGGCACCGATATCGATCTGTTCACGCCAGTCCTTCTCGCCCCGCGTGATTTCGTCGCCCTCTCGGGTATAGCCGCGAAAGTGTGGCGAATTGCTCATCCGCAGCGCATCCTTGTCGGCCTGCGGCAGCTCGAAGAACGCCCGCGACACGCCAAACAGGGCGCGGGCCTGTACCTCATCCAGCCCGAAACCGCGCAGATAGAAAAAACCGACGCCATGCGCCGTCTCACGCAGCGTGCTGACAAACGCGGCACGCTGCCCTGCATCTCCCCGCACGAAATCGTTCAGATCGAGGATCGGTAAAGTCTGCTCGGTGCCCATGTCTCTTTGTTTCCAGAGTGCAAAGATCCGATTCTGGACAGCAAAGGGCACAAGGCGAACAATTTAAAAGGCATTTGCAAATAGCGACATGAAATCCGTGTATCCTCATCCGATATCACTGCTTGGACCGCACCACCGCATGACCGACATCTGGCTGATCCGCCACGGCGAAACCGACTGGAACCGCGCCCACCGTTTGCAGGGCGGGCAGGACATCCCGCTCAACGACAACGGCCAGGCCCAGGCCCACCAACTGGCCCGGCGACTGGCCGAGCTTCCCGAGCGTCCCCGTTTTGCCGGCCTTTACAGCAGCGACCTGCAACGTGCCCGCCAGACAGCCCAGCCGCTCACCGCCGTGCTGGACTTGCCGCTGCTTACGGAAACCGGGCTGCGCGAGCGCAGCTTCGGCGTGCTCGAAGGCCTGGCCATCGACACCATGGCGCAAACACAACCCGAAGCAGCCGCCATCTGGCGTGAGCGCCGCCTCCACGATCCACTGCCTGGCGGTGAATCGCTGGCAGACTTCGCCCGGCGCGTACTCGACAGCCTGCACCTGCTGGCACAGCGCCATGACGGCGGCACCCTGCTGACCGTGACCCACGGCGGCGTACTGAATGTCGTCTGGCAATACGCCCACGGCGAGTCGTTCGATGCGCCACGCAGCACCTCCATTCGCAATGCCGGCATCAACCGCATCCGGATCGACGGCACACGCTGGCATATCCTGGACTGGGGCGATACTTCCCACCTCGACCAGGCCGCTGCCGATGATGCCAGCCTGCCCCCGGCCAGCCACCCCGCCCCACCCATCGCCTGAAGCCTGCAGAGGCACGCACGCCATGACCGAACGTACCCACACCCACGCTCCCGTGCAGCTTGCACTGCGCCCGCTGGAGCGCACCGATCTCAAGTTTGTCCACAAGCTGAACAACGACGCCAAGATCATGCGCTACTGGTTCGAGGAGCCCTACGAAACCTTCTCCGAACTGTCGCAGTTGTACGACCGCCACATCCACGACCAGCGCGAACGCCGCTTCATCTGCGAAAACGCCCAAAGCGAACCCATCGGTCTGGTCGAACTGGTCGAACTCAACTACATCCACCGCAGCGGCGAGTTCCAGATCATCGTTGCCCCCCAGTGGCAAGGACGCGGCTACTCTGGCCGGGCCACCAACCTGGCCATTGACTATGCCTTCCAGGTGCTCAACCTGAACAAGGTGTACCTGTTCGTCGATCCCGACAACAAAAAGGCCATCCATACCTATGAGAAGTGCGGTTTCCAGCACGAAGGCACGCTGATCGAGGAATTTTTCAGCGGTGGCAGCTACCGCAACGCCCTGCGCATGTACATTCTCCAGCGCGACTACCTGCGCACGCATGCACCGCTGCCATGAGCACACTGCCGCTGACCCCTGAACAGAGCGCCATCCTGCAGGCGCGGGATCCCGCCATCCTGGTCTCGGCCGTGGCCGGTTCCGGCAAGAGCACCACCCTTGCCCACGCGGCGGCCCTGCGGCTGCGCCGAGGCACACCGCCCGAACGTATCCTGGCACTGGTGTTTTCCGACACGGCCCGCCAGGTTTTCCTGAACTACCTGGCCCAGGCGGGACACACCCGCGCCGATGTCACCGTACGGACCTACGACGAATACGCCCGCAGCCTGCTCGACGCCTGGGTGCGCCTCGGCTATATCGACGGCGCACACACTCGCCGGCTGACCTCGCTCGATACACTGCGCCCCTGGATCTACCAGGCCATCGAGGATGCTGCTGCGCTCGGTGCCCATCGCGACTACTACGAATTCACCCTGAACGACACGCATGCGGAATATATCCTCGATACGCTGACCTGGCTCAAGGGCACGCTGCGCCTGCGCCATCTGGACGACATGTCGATCAGCGAGTTTGCCCGGCAGGAAGACCTGCCGGAAGGACTGGTTTCCATTCTGCGTGAATACGAACGCGCCCGCAGCCACGATGTCGGACTGTACGAATTCCAGAGCGCCCAGGACTATGTCTATGACTGTCTCACCACACTGGCTGGCTGCGACTACATCGAACTGCCGCGTTTCGACCTGATCGTCGCCGACGAGTGGCACGATATCAACGAAGCGCACCTGCAGTTGCTGCAGCGCCTGCACACCGGTGGTGGCCAACTGATCGCGGCCGGCGATGCCGACCAGGTCATCCATACCCGCCACGGCGCTCACCCCGACTACATGGGCCCTGCCTTCCTGGCCGCATTTGGCCAGGCGCGCCGCACCGCCATGCCGCTGTCGCGCTCGTTTCGCTGCGGTCCTACCCTGGCACTGGCAGCCGGCAGCCTGGCCCATAAAACCTTCGAATCCTGGCGCACCCAGGACACGGAAGTCAGCGTGCTGCTGCAGACACAACTCTATCAGGACCAGCCCGACGGCCTGGCACACTACCTGCAGAGGCTGCGCCAGCGGCGTGGTGAAAGCGGTTTTGCCAGTTGCGCCATCCTGCTGCGCAGCCCCGACCTCAGCATCGACATCGAGAACGAACTGATCCGCCAGGAGATCCCTTATCAGGTCAGCGGCTTCGACAGCTATTTCGAGCGTGATGAAATCCTGATCCTGCGCGGCATCCTGGCCCTGCTGTGCGAGCAGCTCCACGGAGCCACCACGGCTGCCGAGGCACTCCCCATCCTGCAGGCACTCGGACGCCTCAGCGAAGTCGACATGCCCGAGCACGACTGGCAGGCCAGCGCGCGCGACATCGCTATCAATCCACAGTTGATCCGCTACTTCTACAGCGGCCAGTTGAATCGCCCCCCTGCGCATGCAGGCTCCCAGGCTCACCCGACGACACCCGGGCAGCCCCGGCAGGAAAACGATACGCCGCATGCCACTGACGCAGCCGTGCCGCCCCTGTGGCGCGGCCGGCTGGTCAGTACCATCGAGCAATTGCGGCCCCTGCGTGACCAGGCGAGCGCAGGCGAACTGCTGCGCCAGGCCTGCACACTGCTGCACCTGCCCGCCTATGCCCGGCGTCATTACCTGCAGCAGGAACAGGCGGATGGCATCGAGCATTCGATCCAGGCCTTTGTCGAGCATGCAGAACAAAGCAAGCTGGCAGCAGCCGCATTCCTGGAGACAGTCGCCTCGACCCAGCGCCAGTCGCAGCGCCTGCGCAGCCATGCGGGCAGTCCCCGTCAGCAGGCACCATTGCAACTTTGCACCATCGCTGCGGCCAAGGGCAAGGAGTGGCCCGTGGTGATCGTACCGGGCCTGTCACGCCTGCACTTTCCCCGCCCCCAGGCACAACCTGCAGAAGAGCGCCGCCTGCTGTACGTTGCCGCCACCCGCGCACAGACGCAACTGGTGCTCGTCAGCGACGATGCACACCACCCTTACCTGCAGCAGATGGATCTGTCGCAGGCGCGTGCCCAGGCAGCCGCCATGTTGGAAGAAAACCGCGCCAGACAGGCCGATACGCGCATTTACCTGCATGTGCCGTTCGAGCAACGGGCCGACGCCAAGAACAAAGGAGCCCAGTGGGACCCGATCCGCCGGCAATGGTGGATACGGTCGTCCATGTATCTGCCCAGTTTCCGGGACTGGCTGCCACCCGACAGATAGCCGTCAGACAGGGCGCGCAATTTTGTCCCGGATGGGTTCTGCCGCCCGTTGATCCTGCCTACGATGGACTGTCCGCCGCTTGCGCGGCCCGTTCACGACAGCCAAGGATCGATCCCCATGCATGCACAACAGACCGCCAACCACCTGCGCGATATCGTACGCACCGCCGCCGATTTCTCGCAGGCTTGGAATGCCTTCTTCGAACTGGCGGAAAAAACCGATTTCATTCGCCGCAGCCAACCTGTCGCCTTCCCCGCCCTGCCCGGCCTGATCGATACCATCGGCAAGGACATGATGACGCGACCGGATGCAGTCACCCGCGTGCCGCTGGTCCTGCGCTATGCCGATACCGGGCTGCACCATGGTTTCCTGTCTGCGGCCGGTCATCCCGGCGCTTTCCTGTATTTCAAGGAAGACGATATCGGCATGGTCGGCATCAGCCTCATGCCGGGCGGGCGCACCCTGTTTACCCGATTCAGCCTGGCGCGCCTGCGACCCGGCAGCCACCTGATGGCCGACGCCGGCACAAGCCTGCATTGATACGCCCGGCCAGGCACATGCCTCCTACCCTTTTGTCGCCATATGGCACTACAATAAAGCCATATGACAGAAGGAGTGCGCCGTGGCCAAAACCGCAACCGTACCCGCTGACGAGCCATTTGCCTCGGTGGTCAATGCGCTGGGCGTTCACGCCCTGCACATCCGCACGCCCATCGAACTGCACGAGCGCATCGTCGCGGGATTTCCCCGCGCCACGGCCATCCGCCTGGTGTCGGGGCTGAACAAGATCCGACTGGATGAAAGCATAAAAGTGCTGAACCTGTCTGCCCGTACCTGGCAGCGCATCAAGGCGGACAAGGCCGAACTGCAAAAGCCCCTCGATCCGGATCGCAGCGCCCGTCTCTGGAGCCTTGCGGATATCCTGGCCAAGGCCGAAACCGTACTGGGAACGCGTGAAGATGCCGAACAATGGCTTTCACATCCGGCTATCGGTCTGGACTCGCACCGTCCCATTGAACTGATGTCCACGCCCCAGGGCGCAGCCCTGGTCAGGACGCTGCTCGAACAGATGGAACAGGGCGTCTACGCATGACCCCATTCCCGCCGCTCCTGACCACGCCGTTGCGTGCCTGGCGCATCGATCATGCCGGGCGTGCCGGCCAATGGGATTCCGGCGCAGGTGCCTATAGCGTCGGCGGGCGCTGGAACCCCAAGGGTGCCAAGGCGGTCTACTGCTCGCTCGATGCCGCCACCGCCATCATCGAAGTGGCCGTGCACAAGGGATTCCGGGCCATGGACCTGATCCCGCATGTGTCCACCGTCATGGAGATTCTGGATCCGTCACAGGTCCACCTCGTCCTGCCGGAAGACGTGCCCAACCCAACCTGGCTGCTGCCGGGCATCCCGAGCGCCGGCCAGCAGGCCCATGGTGCCGAGCTGCTGGCACGGCATGTCTTTGTCGCCCTGCCCAGTGCCGCCAGCCGCCAGAGCTGGAACCTGATTTTTGACCCGGATCGCGCACGGGACCAGTACCGCCTGCTCCACCAGGAACGGCTGGCCATCGATACACGGCTCAATCCGGTGGGCTGAAATCACCAGCAGCATTCCTTCACAGGCCGTCCAGATCGATCCGCACGACCTGTTCGACAGGCGCGGTCGTGCCCAGCGCGGCAAAAGGCTGCTTGACAGTGACATACAGCACCTGGCCGTCTGCGCCTATGGCCAGGCTATTCGGATGCACCGGCAGGGGCAGACTGTGCTTGATCCGGTAGGTCGAGGCATCCACGATACTCAGCGTGCCTGCCCCCCGGTTCGCCACGTAGATTTCGTTGCGCACGGGATTCAAACGGATGCCCACAGGCCCCTCGCCCGTTGGCACGATATCCAGCAACTTGCCGGTTTCTCCTTCGAAAACAAAGATCCCTTCGCTATTGGATGACTCATTGGCAAATACACGCCCCGATGCCTCGTCGACAGCCACATTGACAAAGTACCGCTGACGTTCATCGTCTTGATGTCGCTTGCCCACCCGGAAATAGGCCTCGCGCTGCAACCGGTTGGCATCCATGACCTCCACAGCGGCGGTTCCACTGCTGTAAAGCCGCCCGCGCCTGCTGTCCAGGGCCAGGCCGATGCTTTTGCCATCGGGGGCCTGCCGCACCTTGCGTACCGCCAGCGTCTCGCCATCCAGTTGCCAGATGATGCCTGTCCGATCCACGCCACCCACGAAAAGCGTGCCGGTACCACTATCGGCCAGCAATTGCCGGGTATGGATGGGCTCGCCCTCCGCATTCAGCCTGATCAACTGAACCTGGCCCCGCACTTGCCCGGTCGCAAGATCCAGCGCGAGCACGGTGCTTTCCAGGGAATGCCCCACATACAGCACACCGGCACGTTCATCCAGACTCAGCGCGAATGGCTTGAGCGGCAATTCGATCGTGCGCTGTATCGCCAGCGTATCGCCATCCAGTTGATAGACCACACCGCCTTTGCCATCACCGAAGGTCCCTGCACTGGCAACGAATATGGCATCCAGCGCCCGACTGTAGACCACCTCGTAGATATTCGGTGCCAGCGCCTGCGCCAGGACAGGCTCTGCGACGGCCCCGACGCCTGTCACCGCGATGCTGCGTGCCGGTTCACTTGCCCCGGCAGCACCTGCTGCCGGTGACAGGCAAACCAGCACTGCCAGGGATACCCAGGCCATGCGCAACGCACGACATGTGAAGAAAAAAGAGGCTTGCATGATATTCCTTTGTCTCTCGTCAGAATTGATAGCGGGCGCTGAGCATCACGCTCCTGGGTGCGCCCCAGGTATAGACCACGCCCTCCCAACTGGACGCGCTCATACCGGCCAGATATTTTTTGTCGAACACGTTGTTGACATTGGCGCTCAGGCTCAACTGCCGATTGACCTGATAGCGCGCCATCAGGTCCATGACCCAATATGGGGACTGTTCGATCCCGATGTTGCCAGCATGTGCCTCGCGCGCACTCTGCCAGCGCGCTGCCGCGCCCACGGTCAGGTCGTCTAGCGATCCACCCGCGAAACGATACGAGGTGCCCAGCTTCAACTGTCGCTTTGGAGAACTGCTGGCAGTGGAAAGCGTGCTGCTGTTCATGACGTAGCTGCCCTGCAGCTGCCAACCCGGCCACACCTCGCCTGACAGTTCCAGTTCGTAGCCACGCCGCATGACGCCACTGACAGCACGATAGGCGTTGGCCCCTCCGGGCGTCTTCTGTCCCGTCGACTCGGCTTCGTTATCGGTTCGCATCCAGAACTGGCTGGTGCTGGCATTCAGGCGCTTGTCAAAGAACTCGCCCTTGGCTCCGATCTCGTAGGTCACACCCTCGCGGGGGTCCAGCGTGTTGCCCGAGGCATCCTGGGCACTTTGCGATTCGAAGATACGCGCATAGCTGGCGTACAGCGAAATATCCTCACTGGCATCGAACACCAGACCGGCGTAGGGAGTCAGCACACCGGTATCTTTCAATGTCTGACTCCCCCCCTCGACATACAAGGTTTTGTCCGTACTCTCATAGTCGGTGACACGCATCCCCAGGATGAGATTCAAGGGGTCCAGCAAGGAAAAACGACCGGCACCATAGGCATAGTGTTGCTTCTTGCGATGATCGCTGTCGCCGAACTTGTTGGAGCCGAAGCTGGAGTGCATTTCCGATGTGCCGGCACCGACCAGCAGTTCATGCGTACGCCCCAGAAACTCGACCGGCCCCTTGAGATCGAACATCAGGCTGGTATTGTCATTGAGCGTATCCAGGTATCGGGTGGCATTCGCATAGCTGTCCTGATATCCCCCCAGGCGCAGTTCCGGCATTTCTATGTTTTCATGGGATGCCTGCAATTTGGCACTCCAGCCATTGGCGAAGCGATGTTCCAGCCGGGAAAACACATTGATCGAAGTCTGGTCATAGCCTGCCCAGCGTGCCCCAGGATTGAATGAGCGTGGCTTCCAGCCCTGGAAATTGCCTGCCGAGTCGTACAGGGTAATGGATTCATACATGGCCAGACCACTGACCTTCCGCTTGCGGTAAGTCACACCTGCCGCCAGCGTCGTACTCTCGCCCAGGTCGGCCTCCAGCGTGCCGAACAGCAAATGGCCATCGGTCTTTTCGCCATCCATGAAACCATGGGCGCGCGAGGCCAGCGCCACGGCACGGCCGCGCAAGGTGGCTGCCTGGTTCAAGGGACCGCTGACATCCACGCTGGCACGATAGTTGTCCCACTGGCCTGCGCTCACACTGCCCGATGCCTGGAAATCATGCGTGGGGCGCTTGCGTATCATGTTGACCGTTGCCCCGGGATTGCCATACCCGGTCAACAGCCCCGCCGAGCCTTTCAGGACCTCGACACGGTCTATATCGGCCAGATCGTCCTGCGTATAGTTGGTGCCGCCGAAATAGGTATATCCGGATGAGTTCTGACGGCTGCCTTCCGTTTGCAGGTTCACGGCAGAACCTCGGGCACCATACTCGATATAGCTGCCCATCCGTGTCACGCTGACACCTGGCGTTTGCGTCATGACGTCCGTGAGGTTTTCCAGCTTGAAGTCATCCATGCGCTGACGCGTCATGATCGTCACCGATTGCGGGGTCTGACGCAGCGTCAGGTCCAGGCCGGTGGCGGCGGTCGTCGGGCCGGAGGCCGTATAGCTGCCACTGCCTTCGGTCGTGCTGTCGGTGGCCCCTCGTACCGTAACCGTCTCCAGTCGCTGGGTCGGCATCGGCCGACTGCGCAGGGAATAGCCCCGGGCACCGGTTCTGACCGCCTCGACCGGGCTGTCGCGCATCAATTCGGCCAGCGCCTGGTCCGTGCCGTAAGTCCCATTCAAAGCCGGCGCATGCTGCCCTGCCACGAGCGCCGGATCGAACGACAGCGTAATGCCTGCCGCCCGGGCGAACCGGGCCAGCGCATCCGCCAGCGCCCCGGCAGGCAGGTCGTAGTGCTGCGGACCGCTGCGGACCGCCTGCCCATCACTTGCCACAGGCGGCCCGGCCATACCGGCCTGGGCATGCGCATTCTCGTGAACCAGCGTACTGCCCATCGCCAGCAGTCCGGCCAGCGCTGCCTGTATCGCGAGGGACAGGCCAGACACCCGGTGCCTCGGGTGGGACTTTCTTTCATTCGGCATGCATCAACTCCAATGGATTGCAATGGTTTGTCCTGCCCATTTGCCGAATGAAAATCCAAGTCCCTCAACGCTTATTTGTAATAATTATTTTCAACACAACAGATCAGGCTTTATCCTTTTGGATGAATGCGCACCCAATATCCCCAGCGCACCTCGATCCGGATCGGCAGGGTTCGCTGCAGGGAGCGCAGCATTTCGTCCATGTCGTCCAGCCTGAAGACTCCAGACAGCCGCCATTCGGCCACCGCAGGATCGCAACTGATCCAGCCACGACGATAGCGTTCCGCCTCATCGATGAAATCCGCCAGCCGCATGTCATGCACCTCCAGGACCCCGTCTATCCAACCTGTTAGTGCCAACCCACTGGCCTCGGCGTCGGATACGGCCTGTGCATCTCCGACCGATACACGATAGCGCTGCCCCGGGCTGGCAATCAGCGGAGCACCATCGGCATGTACATGCCCGATCAGCGCAACCCTTCCTTCGTCAACCTGCAGCAGTGCGAAGTCCGGCTCCTGGCGCACCAGAAAGCGTGTGCCCAGTGCCACGAACTCTCCAGACCGGCTCCGGACACTCAGGGGGCGATAGCCGGGCTGTTTCGCATCCGGGCCCGTTTCCAGGTAGATCTCCCCTTCCTGCAGCAGGATACGACGGGCATCGGGCCGAAAATCCAGCGCGACCGACGTGGCGGTATTGAGGAACAACTGCGTGCCATCCTCCAGCACGATACGCCGCCGCTCCCCTCTTGCTGCCGTATGCTCCGCCCGCCAATGACGCCAGTCTATCGTCTGCCTGACCGTCAGCCAGGCCCCGATGCCAATGCCGGCCAGCCCCAGCAGCTTGAAGGCACGCCGGCGTTGCTTGCGAGCCAGGGCGAGATCCACGGCAGCACTCGCGATACCTGCCGGCATCGCAGGCAACACCGGCCATTGGTCTGTCAGATCCGACAACTGCAACCAGGCCTGTTCATGCTCGGGATCGGCGGCGCGCCACTGCGCGCAGCGGGTGCGCGTGGTGTCATCATCGTGCGACTGCAGCCTGACCATCCAGGCAATCGCCTCCTCCAGGGCTTGCGGCGAACTGCCGCTTCCCCTGCCCGATCCTTTCATCGCAGCCTGGGCCATGCGCCTGTCGTTGCCCATATCCTGTGCCACCATCAACGCCCGAGCAGGCCTGCTGCGCGGCAGCAGTGCCGCAATGCCGCCATCATGTATTTTTCGACCGAACTGACCGATACGCCCAGCTCACTGGCAATCTGGGCATAGCTCAAGCCTTCCAGGCGATGCAGCAGAAAGGCCCGCCGTGCGCGGACATGCAGTCCGTCCAGCAAGACAGCAATCTGCGCCAGGGTTTCCAGCACAATCGCCTGGTCTTCCACGGAAGGCACCGTATCGCGCGGCAGGGCCGCCAAAGTCTCGGCCCAGGCCCGCTCCAGTTCGCTGCGCCGGATGTGATCCACGACGACGCCATGCGCGATGGTCGCCAGATAGGCACGCGCCTGTCGTATGCGTTCAAGATCGGGTTTGCCCAGTATCCTGACGAACGTATCCTGGGCCAGATCATCGGCATGGCCGGCACAGCCAGCCTTGCGGCGTAACAGACGTACCAGCCAGGAGTGATGATCGCGATACAGGTCGTGTATCACATCCTGCCTCATGGCATCGCGTGACATGGCATTCTCGATCAAATAATAAAAATATTATTGGGAATGAGATTCTATCACTGTACGATTCAACGAAAACACGCTGCCTGGCACACGTTCAGTTGCTAACCGACAGTCCCTTGCTTGCTCCGGCCTTTCCGCAGCTTGAACTCGCTCACGATCACCCCCAGCACCACCAGCGCACCGCCCAGCAGCGCCATGGCGGGCAGTCGCTCGCCGGCAATGCGGCCAGCCACGCCCGCCCAGACAGGCTCGCCAGCATAGATGATGGTGGCCCGGGAGGGATCCAGCGAACGCTGTGCCCAGTTCATCGTCAGCTGGATCAGCGCACTGGCCAGCCCCAGACCCCCTGCCAGCACAACCAGCATCCACGAAAAAGCCGGCACCGACGTCTCGCCTGCCATCGGCATCAGGGCAAAGGCCACCAGCGACGCCACGGCCAGTTGCACCACCGTGACACGCCGCGTATCGACACGACCGGCAAACAGGCCGATCAGCACGACCTCGGCTGCAATTGCAAACGCACTGAACACCGTCAGCGCCTGCCCCTGGTTCAGGGTGATGGCCCCGGCACCATTGCCGGTCAGCAGGACCAGGCCAACGAAGGCCAGCACGATGCCCGCCCAGGTCGCCAGTCGCGGTGCCTGCCGCCACACGGCCCATTGCAGCAAAGGCACGATGGGCACATACAGGGCCGTCAGGAAGGCCGACTCACTGCTGGTGATGTACTGCAGCCCCATGGTCTGGGCACCATAGCCCAGCGCGATCGCCACACCGATGACTGCGCCGGCGATCAGGTCGCGCCCCGTCATGCCGCGCAGCGCGCGACCGGATACCAGTGCCAGTGCCAGAGCAGCGGCTGCGAAGCGACAGCCGACGAAAAACATCGGAGTACTGAAGCTCAGGGCGTATTGCACCACCAGGAACGTGCCACCCCAGACCATGGTAATCAGGATCAGGGCAAGCTGGGGCGCACGCGACGACGCCGGCACGGCAGGAGTCAGGGCAGAGGCAGTCAAGACGGCTCGGGACAGGATGCACGAAGTGCGGAGGGCGTACTATAGTCCAAGTCCAGATCGCTCAGCCGGCCGTCCGCAACAGGTCTTCGAACGCCTCCGCGGCCAATGGTCGGGCAAACAGATAGCCCTGCCCCAGATCGCAAGCGATATCCGCCAGCAAGGCGCGCTGCTGCGCTGTCTCTATGCCTTCGGCAATCACTTCCAGGCCCAGTTTGTGGGCCATCATGATGATGGCCTCGCAGACCGCCAGGTCATTGGACGTCTCGGTCAGGCTGGAGACGAACGAACGGTCGATCTTGAGATAATCGATATCGAACTTGCGCAGGTATGACAGCGAGGAATAGCCAACGCCAAAATCATCAAGTGCAATCCGCATGCCGGCGGAACGAAAGGCCTCCAGCCGGGCCAGTACGTCCTCGCCCTGATCCAGCAGGACACCTTCCGTAATTTCAAGCGTGATGCCATCCGAGGTAGTGCCCGCTGCCGCCAGGCAATCGAGCCAGTCCTGCAGGTCGATGCCATCGGCCCGGAACTGCATCGGCGAAGCATTGATGCTGACCTGCAGCGCCGGATCGTAGCGCTCGCGCCAGCGCTGGATCTGCTGCGCGGCCTGGCGAAAGACCCACTCACCGATTTCGAGGATCATGCCGCTTTCCTCGGCCAGCGGGATGAAATCCCCCGGCAGGATCAGTCCCCGGGTCGGATGCTGCCAGCGCAGCAGCGCTTCGGCCTTGACGATGCGAGCAGAACGCAAATCCACGATAGGCTGATAGACCAGCGAAAATTCACCGGCAGGCAGCGCCAGATGCATATCGTTGAGCAACCGCATCCGGGTCTGGGTCGCTTCCTGCATGCAGGGATCGAACCGGGCATAGCGGTTGCGCCCCTGGTTCTTGGCAACATACATGGCCTGGTCGGCATAGTTGAGCAGATCGTCGATCAGCTCGCCGTCGTCAGGGTAGTAGGTCACACCGATACTGGTCGAGATAAAGACCGTATCGGAATCGAGCGCGAACGGTTCGGCCATTTTGCGAAGGATTTCCTCCGTGACCCGCCCGACATCGCCGAAATGATGCAGATCATCCAGAATCACCGTGAACTCATCGCCACCCAGTCGAGCCACCGTATCGGTACTGCGCACACAGCCCTGCAGCCGTTTGCCCACTTCCTTGAGCAGGATGTCCCCCATGGCGTGGCCCAAGGTATCGTTGATTTCCTTGAATCGATCCAGGTCCAGGAACAGAATCGCCAGCTTGCGCTGGTTGCGATGCGCTCGCGTAATGCTGCGCTCCAGGCGGTCCATGAACAGTTGGCGATTGGGCAACCCGGTCAGGAGATCGAAATTGGCCTGCCTCCAGATAATGGCCTCGGCCTGCTTGATCTGGGAAATATTCGAGAAAATGATGACGCGACGATGTGCAACACCTTCATCATCGTAGATCGTATTGATGCTGAGCCATTCGGGAAAGACGCTGCCGTCGCTGTGCTGCCCCCAGTGCTCGCCTTGCCAACTGCCACCGCGCAACACCCGGCCCCAGACTGCACGGTAGAACTCGGCACTATGGCGCGATGAGTTCAGGGTACGCACATGCTGCCCGACCGCTTCGGCCGCACTGTAGCCGCGCAATGCCTCAAAGGCAGGGTTCACGTCGATGATGACACCGCGGGCATCGGTCACCAGCATGCCTTCCTTGCTATTGCGATAGACCAGCGACGCCAGCCGCATGGATTCGTCATAGCCATAGGCCTCCGCACCTGCGGTGGGATCCAGCCCCAGGATCCCCTGGCGCACGATTCGGCCCAGCAAGGGAGAACTGACCTCCACAAGCAATTTCTGCAGTCGCCCGAGTGCCTGCAGGCTCGCATCATCTTCGCTGATACCCAGATGCGCCCTGAGACTGTCCGGTTTCATCTGCAACGTGTCAGCCAGTTCGTCAAGTATTGGCATACCGCCCATATGCCCCATAGTCCCGTTCCTGCCCCATTCTACAGACCGCAATGCGCTGTCCTGTTACCGAGGGCGACTTGTCATTTATCAATAGAATACGACAGATATTTTATTTTGTAATA
>NZ_JBEFDG010000018.1:0-9650 GCF_040137905.1 Corticimicrobacter sp. | reverse complement strand
CCAGATCGGCAAACTCATCGATATCCGCACCGACGATGAAACCGGAGTCCTTTCCCGAACGGATGATGAGGCCGGCAGGCGGTGCCTGCTCCAGACTATCCAGGACAGCCGCAAGCTCGGCCATGACGTCGGCCGACAAGGCATTGACGGCACTGCCAGCCCGGTCAAGGGTCAGCCAGGCAAGGTCTTGCCCGTCGCGGTCGATCCGCCAGTTCCGCCAGTTGCCAGCCGCTGAAGCCGTGGGCAATGTCTGTACTGTCGTCATCATGCCGCCTCCTGTTCGACCTGCTGTGCCGGCCCGACCGGATCGTCGCCCAGCGCCTCGACCAGCATGGCGCCGCCCTGCCCTCCACCAATGCAGATCGAGGCCATGCCCAGCCTGAGTCCACGCGCCTTCAAGGCATGCAACAGGTGCAGCACGATGCGTGCCCCCGATGCACCGACAGGATGGCCCAGCGCAATCGCGCCGCCATCGACATTGAGCCGGCTCTGGTCCAGGGTGCCCCATGCCGACGTACCAAGCTGTGCCTGACAGTAGCGCTCGTCCTGCCAGGCGGCCAGACATCCCAGCACCTGGGCAGCAAAGGCCTCATTGATTTCCCACAGATCCGGCCCGTCCAGCCCCAACTGCTGGCGCTGCAGGATAGGGGTGGCGGCATGCACCGGCCCCAGCCCCATGCTGGCAGGATCAAGGCCTGCCCATTGCCGGTCGACGATGCGACCCAGCGGCTGCAGCCCCCAGCGGGCAACGGCGTGCTCGGATGCCAGCAACAGCATGGCGGCCCCATCAGTCACCTGCGAACTGTTGCCTGCGGTAATGCTGCCCCCCACGCGGTCGAATACCGGCTTGAGCCGCCCCAGTCGCTCCAATGTCGAATCGGTCCGGATGCCATCGTCTTCCGGGTAGCACTGGCCCTGTCGGTCGATCAGCGGAACAAGCTCGGCGGCAAACGCACCCGCCGACCTGGCCACCAACGCCCGCTGGTGGCTGCGTTCGGCATAGGCATCCATGCTTGCGCGGCTGATGCCGAACTGCATGGCCAGGTTTTCGGCCGTCTGCCCCATCGACAGTCCAACGACCGGATCGGTGAGTCCCTTGAGCAGGCCGATCACCGGCTTGAGGAATACGGGACGGAAACGCCCCAGTTGACGCAGCTTCTGCCCGGTGGAGCGGGCTGCCATCCAGTGTGCCAACCAGCGCGTCATGTCTTCGGAAAACAGCAGCGGCGCGTGCGACAGCGCGTCGACACCGCCCGCCAGGACAAGGTCGGCGCGTCCAGCCTGGATATTGGTCATGGCCGAATCAAGCGCCTGCATCCCGGAGGCGCAATTGCGCATGACCGTCCAGCCCGGGACTTTGGGCCCGCAACCCAGGCGCAGCGCAATGACCCTGCCGATATTGATCTCGTCGGGCGATGGCGCGGCACAACCGACAATGACCTCGTCAAGATCTTCCGGTGAAAACGACTGTCGCAGCAACAATTCGCGCCCGGCCTGCACGGCCAGATCGGCGGCGGAGAACGGCCCCGGGCCCGTCCGGACCTTGAGAAAGGGCGAACGCGCACCATCCACGACATAGACTGCCTGAGTGCTCATGTCTGGCCTCCTGGAGGCGTGCTGTTGGCCGACAGCACATCGAACGGAAAGTCATCGACCCGGACTACGGTATCCCTGAGGGTATCACGCCGCCGCAGCACTGCATATTCGTCATCCGTCAGGGCACCCGCCGCATGGGCGGCTTCGGTCATATCCCGCACATTGGCCAGCGGATTGTCTGCAAGCAGCCCGCTCTTGTCGATCTGGCGCAGCTTGGCTTGTGCCCCTTCCGCGGCCAGTGTGGCAGCCAGTGCCAGTTCGATGGCACCGACGGGTTCATCCGCCGAGGCCGGCAGATAGCAATCACGGGTCAGCCTGTCACGCGCCGATCCCGGCTCGGTCAACAGGCGGGCAATTTTCTGACCCAGCCGGTCATCGGGCACTGCAAACGGCAACCCCCAGAAAAAGACCAGCCGGCGCAAGACGCCCGCTGCCAGCCTGTTGGGAAAATTGCGCAGCAGGCCATCCATGGCAGTCTGTGCCCGGCACAGCGCATCCTGTACCGCCCAGTGCAGCAGGGGCAGGTCATCGCTCTGGCGTCCTTCGTCCTCATAACGCTTGAGTGCCGCACTGGCCAGGTACATCTGCGACAGGACATCACCCAGCCGGGCCGACAGGCTTTCACGGCGCTTGAGACTGCCCCCCAGGATCAGCATGGACATGTCCGACAGCAGGGCAAATGCACTCGACACCCGGCTCAGTTTCCGGTAATAGTGTCCGGTCGCCACATCCACATTACTCGGCTGCGCTGCCCAGCGTCCGGCTGTCAGTCCATGCCAGCCTGCCCGCAGTACGTTGCCGATCACGAAGCGGACATGGCCCCAGAAAGCGGCATCGAAATCGTGCAGCGCCTTTTGGGGCGAAGGTTCGCGCACTGCCTGCATTTCAGCCAGCACATACGGATGACAACGTGTCGCCCCCTGGCCGAAGATGATCAGGCTGCGGGTCAGGATATTGGCCCCCTCCACCGTGATACCGATGGGAATCTGCTGGTAGGCGCGCCCCAGGAAATTGGATGGTCCCAGGCAGATTCCCTTGCCACCGATCACGTCCATGCCATCGTTGACCACCAGGCGGGCACGCTCGGTCACATGGTATTTGACGATGCCGGATGCGACCGAAGGTTTTTCGCCGAGATCCACGGCACCGGCAGTCATGGTACGGGCAGCCTCTGCCACATAGGCATGGCCGCCGATGCGGGCCAGGGCCTCCTCAACGCCCTCGAAGCGTCCGACCGGCACGCCGAACTGGCTGCGCACACGCGCATAGCCGCCGACGGCACGCGCCGTCATGCGTGCCATGCCTGCGTTGGAAGACGGCAGTGATATGGATCGTCCGGCGGCCAGGCACTCCATCAGCATACGCCAACCCTGGCCGGCCATTTTGGGCCCACCGATGATGAAGTCCAGCGGCATGAAGACATCGTGCCCGCGCGTGGGACCGTTCATGAACATGGCATTGAGCGGAAAATGGCGGCGGCCGGTTTCCACGCCAGGGTGATCGGACGGTACCAGGGCGCAGGTAATACCAATATCCTTCTGGCTGCCCAGCAGGCCATCCGGGTCGTACAGCCTGAACGCCAGTCCGAGCAGCGTGCAGACCGGTGCCAGCGTGATGTAGCGCTTGTCCCAGGTCACGCGCATGCCCAGCGCTTCGCGCCCCTGCCATTCGCCGCGGCATACCACGCCATAGTCGGGGATGGCAGCCGCATCCGAGCCCGCCCAGGGGCTGGTCAGTGCAAAGGCCGGAATTTCTTCGCCGTTCGCCAGCCGAGGCAGGTAGTGGTTTTTCTGGTCATCGGTCCCGTAGTGCAGCAGCAATTCGGCCGGTCCCAGGGAGTTCGGCACCATGACCGTCACGGCCAGCGCCGACGAACGCGTCGACAGCTTGGTCATGACCTCAGAGTGCGCATAGGCGGAAAAACCCAGCCCACCGAAGGACTTGGGAATGATCATACCCAGAAAGCCTTCTTTCTTGATGTAGGCCCAGGCTTCGGGTGGCAGGTCACCGGTACGGTGCGTAATCTCCCAGTCATCGACCAGGGCGCAGGCCTGCTCGACCTGATGGTCCATGAAGGCGCGTTCTTCCTGTGTCAACTGCGGCTTGGGAAACGCCAGCAGCTTGTCCCAGTCGGGACGCCCCCGGAACAGTTCGCCTTCCCACCAGACCGTGCCTGCCTCCAGTGCATCACGCTCGGTATCGGACATCTGCGGCAGGATGCGCCGGAACTTGCCAAGCAACGGCCGGCTCAGCAACGGCTTGCGGATCGCCGGGATACCCAGCACGACCGCCCCCAACACGACCAGCAACAACACGATCCATCCAATGACTTGCATGATTCTGTCTCCTGCCTGTTATTAGAATGAGGGTTACTGCAAGGGTGCCCGCAGCCCTCCGAGCAAGAACCGCATGAGGCGTGGCAACAATTGCCGCTCGTCTTCGGCCGGGTCTTCGGCATTCGACTGCCAGCCCATGACCGCACGCAGTTCTTCGGTGCCGGTCAGCGCAAATGACGAGGCCCCCAGCATGAACTGAAAACGCCAGACGATCTCATCCTGCGGCACGCCCGGCAACGCCTTGTGAAAGGCCTGTTTGTAGCGTTCCAGGACATCGGCCGACTCTTGCGCGAACAGGGTCCGGATGAATGCGGTCGGCTCCGTCATGGAGCGCTCCAGCAAGGGCCAGATCCCGGCCCGGTCCTGGCGCGCCATACGGATCAGCGTGCCAAAGAAGGCATCGACGATCTGGGAAGGCTTGACCGCCTGCCCGCTGGCCTGAGCCTGGCCTTCCAGGTTTTCGAGCAAGCGCAGCCGCTCCTGGTTCAGGGCGGCCAGACGGCGCCTGAGCACAGCCTGCACCAGCCCCTCCTTGGAGCCGAAGTGATAGTTGACCGCTGCCAGGTTGACGCCAGCCAGCGTCGTGATCTGTCGCATGGACGTGGCCTCGTGCCCCTGGCGGGCGAACAGCGTTTCTGCGGCCTGCAGGATGGCATCGGGTGTGGATGCCGCCTGCGGGGTTGTCTCCTCGATGACTGTCGACATGTCACGCCACCTTCTATTCAAACGTTTGTTTGAATTATGGACGGGCATCGTGCCTGCAACCATGATGGTTTACCCTGATCGTGGCGAATGCATAGCGGCCATCACTTGAGGGAAGTCAACAATCGACCGTATCGCAATGTCATAATGAATGCTTGCGAATCACAACAACGACAGAAGGTGACTATGAAAACCGTACTGCTGCCCTACGATGGTTCAGAACCCGCCAAGCGTGCACTGGAGTACCTGACCAATTTTGCCAAGGAACACTCCAGTTTCACGGTCCACATCCTGAACGTGCAGCCCGAACCGCGCATGTACGGGCGCGGCCGTACCTCGATCCTGATCGACGTGCTCCAGCAACTGCGCGACGATGCGCGCGAACATGCTGCCGAAATCGCCGAAGAGGCAGCCGTTCAACTGCGGGCGGCGGGCCTCGAGTGCACGACGCACGCCAGCGTCAGTCCCGACACCGTGCATGAGGTCAACCGGATCATCAAGGAAAACGGCTGCGACACAGTAGTGATGGGCACGCGCGGCATGGGCGGCCTGGGCAACCTGTTGCTCGGCTCGATGGCGACCCAGGTCATCCACAGTGTGGATATCCCGGTCATGCTGATCAAATAATTCAGCTCCGCACCGGTGCGACAGGTCGTGCCGGTGCCTTCACCCACCACGCCGCCAGCCAGGCAACAACCATCAGCCCCACCAGCACGGCAAATGGCATGTAGCGATTCTGCTCGTACAGCAGCGTGCTGCCCAGCGGCGCGATGATCGCCCCCATACCCTGGGTCGAGGCAATCAAGCCGGCCACAGCCCCCTGACGTGCAGGGCCGACACTGAGCGATGCGCCCGACATATAGCCCGGGAACAGCATGCCGGCCCCCATCCCGATCAGAATATAGGCCACATAGTAGGCCGCTTCGCTCTGCGTCAACAGCATGACCAGCAACCCGGCTGCGACCAGGGGCGCGCCTGTCAGCGCCATGCGACGGGACTGCCACTTGAGATAGCGGATCTGGATGAACTGAGTCAGCATGAGCGTCACGCCGACCAGGGTCAGAGAAGTCGCCAGCATGCGAGCCGTCTGCGTGCCCGTCAGCCCCAGTTGATCCTGGAAATAGAAACCGGCACTGATCTGCAGGGTGACAATAGTGGTCATGGTCATCAGGCCGATGAGCAGCCAGCCGCGCACATCCGGATCGAACGGACTGATCTTCTGCACAGAACCGGCCTGTCGCACCGGCGCATCCGGCAATACCCTGCCGATCACGAAAAAGGCCAGCAGCGGCAGAATCACTACCAGCAGCAAGGGCCAGATCAGTCCGAACATGGCCAGTATGCCTGCCAGCGCAGGCCCCACCACCATGCCGACACCATTGGCGGCACTGATCAGCGCCATGCCGGAGCTACGCTCCTGTGGTGTGGTGACATCGGCCATATAGGCCTGGGACGCCGATGGCACTGCCGGCAGGAATGCCCCCACCAGGGCCCTGGCCACCAGCAGGGCAGCGAACAGGCCGGCACCGATCAGAGCACCACTGAACCCCAGCCAGACCACCGTCGTGAAAATCGCGTAGGACAGGAACAGGCCCAGGAACCCCGCCAGGATGACCGACTTGCGACCCAGCCGGTCGCTGCGCCGCCCCCAGAACACGCCGATCAGCGCCATGACCACGGAACCCATGCTGACCATCCAGCCGCCCTGGCTTTCGCTCAGGCCCAGCTCGCGGATCAATGGTGCCAGGATGGGCAGGATAACCGTCATGGCCAGCCCGGAAAAGCAGATGCTGAGGAAAATGGTGGTACGCACCCGACGGCGCTGGGCGTCGGGAGAAACAGCCTGGTTCATGGCAAACCCTTTGTGATCAAGCGGGAATATCTCGCATTTTCATTATAGCCAAGCCATGCATGTCGATATTTCGGGACTTGTTTGCGCCGACACAAAGACAGCATGCCCCCTCTCGGGCCTAATGACATGGACAGGGTGCCTGCAGCAATGTGCCCTGCCCCGGAGAAATCGCATGCCACTACCCCAATTTCCCTCCCGTGCCAGCCTGATGCTGGTACCTGCATTGGCAGCCTTGCTGGCAGCCTGTAGCCCTCCGGCTGCCGAACCACCTGCGCCGGAGCTGTTCATTCGGGTGCCGGCGGGCACAGTCGACATGATCCCCGTTGGCGAATTCCTGCAAAATGGCATGCCCACGGTGCCTGAGCGCCAGCAACTGCAGATCTCCCAGGATATCGATATCATGCGCCGGCAGGTCAGCCAGGCAGAATATGCACGCTGCGTGAAAGCGCAAGCCTGTCGCAAGCTCGACAAGCAGGAACAGCAAGCCGAGCCACACCCGGACCTGCCCGTCGTGGGCGTCAGTTGGGAAGATGCCACGGCCTATGCAGACTGGCTGTCGCGCGACACCGGCCAGCACTATCGGCTGCCCACTTATGAAGAATGGGCCTGGATCGCGGGCAACCATTATCGCGAAGACACGCCGCTCTCTCCCTTCGACCCGCAGAATCCGGCGCGCCGCTGGCTGGAGGAATACCAGCAGGAAATCTCGCGCAGCAGAACGACCGACGACAAGGCCCCGCAGCCATTCGGGCATTTCGGTGCCAATGAACACGGCATACAGGATCTGGGCGGCAATGTCTGGGACTGGACGGACAGTTGCTACACGCGCTATGCCGTGATGGCGGACCAATCCGTGATGAGGCTGGGCGAAAACTGCGGCATCCGCGTCCTGGGCGGCGAACACCGCAGCTACATGACGGACTTCATCCGCGACCCGGTGAGCGGGGCCTGTTCGGTTGGGTTGCCACCTGCCAACCTGGGGTTCAGGCTGGTTCGGGATGCCGTGAGCCCTGAGCGCCCTCGGCGTAACGAATAAGCTCGTCGGGTTGGAGAACGATCACACGCTTGCGGGCATTTTCGACGATGCCGCGCTCTTTCCAGAGACTCAGGATACGACTGACCGTGTGCAAGGTGGTACCGGTCATCTCGGCGATATCCTGCCGGGTGATCGGGAAATCGATCTCGATGCGGCCCTCTTCAGAGGTACGGCCGGACTGATCCAGCAGGCGCAGGATGGCACGCGCCACGCGCTGCTCGACCTCTTCGGTGGACAGTTCACGGATGCGACTGTGCGCACTCTGCAGGCGCTGACCGACAGTCTGCAGGGCATTGCCGGTCAACTGGGGATTGGCCGCCACCATGCGCTCCCATTCCGACGAGGGCCAGGCCAGCACCAGGCTTTCCTGGACGGCCAGGACGGTCGCGGGATAGTCCGGACGGCGCATCATGCGTGCGATGCCGAAGACGTCCCCCGGACTCACGAAGCGAACCACGACCTGTTCGCCCTCGGCCGTGGCCTGCACCACCTTGAGGGTGCCATGCAGCAGGATGAAGAAATAGCCGGCCAGTTCGCCCTGCCGGTAGACGGCATCGCCAGGCAACAGCCTGCGCGGCTGGGCATGTTCCAGCGTACGGTCCAGTTCGTCGTCGGACAGGGCCCGGAACATTTCCATGTTCTGAATGAGCGAGCGGTGCAATTTAGGTGCTGTCGTCACAGATACTGAACCAAAAGTCGTTGATACAGCAGAGAATTTTATCATGCACTGCTCACATTATGCGCAACATTGGTTATGGAATTCCCTCATGACAGACAATCTGCAACCAATTTGCGTTACAACAATGAGTGTCAGCGCGCCGTAAGGTGTAATGATCCCGTCAGACTCATTGCATGCACGACAACACCGTAAACAAGAATCGTCGGGTTGCAGGCCATGCAGGTAGTCTTGTTACCATGACTTTGCGGATGGAGCTTTATCATGGAAAGACGTTCGTTTCTCAAGACTGCCGGACTGGGCGCAATGTCCGCCGGCGCACTGGCCGCTGTTACCACGGCTCCTGCTCGTGCCGCTGCGGCACCGGCCCCGGCTCGCACAGCCGAAGAAATCGCCAAGCTGCCGCACGTGAAGGCACACCTGGTCGCACCGCCTTTCGTGCATGAGCACGAGCAAGTCGCCACCGGTGGCCCCAAGGTCGTGCAGTTCCGCATGGAGATCGAAGAAAAGAAAGTCGTGATCGACAACGAAGGCACGACGCTGCAGGCCATGACCTTCAATGGTTCGCTGCCCGGCCCGACCATGGTCGTGCACGAAGGTGACTACGTCGAGTTGACG
The DNA here is from genome assembly GCF_040137905.1 of Corticimicrobacter sp. Taxonomy (NCBI): domain Bacteria; kingdom Pseudomonadati; phylum Pseudomonadota; class Betaproteobacteria; order Burkholderiales; family Alcaligenaceae; genus Corticimicrobacter; species Corticimicrobacter sp. The sequence continues at coordinate 834 of NZ_JBEFDG010000018.1, read as the reverse complement.
CTGGTCAACCCGGCCAGCAACGCCATGATGCACAACGTCGACTTCCACTCCGCCACTGGCGCACTGGGCGGTGCCAAGCTGACCAACGTCAACCCTGGCGAAGAGGCTGTACTGCGCTTCAAGGCAGACCGCGCCGGTACCTTTGTGTATCACTGCGCTCCGGAAGGCATGGTGCCCTGGCACGTGACCACCGGCATGCACGGCACGATGATGGTATTGCCACGCGAAGGCCTGAAGGATGCCGATGGCAACCCGCTGCACTACGACAAGGTGTACACGATCGGCGAACTCGACTTCTACATTCCCAAGGACGAGAACGGCAAGTTCAAGGACTACGCCAGTGCCGCCGAAAGCTTCCCGGAAACGATGGAAGTCATGAAGACCCTCACGCCGTCGCACGTCGTGTTCAACGGCAAGGTCGGTGCACTGACTGGCGAAGGTGCCCTGAAGGCCAAGGTCGGCGAAACGGTACTGTTCATCCACTCGCAAGCCAATCGCGACACCCGTCCCCACCTGATCGGTGGTCACGGTGACTGGGTCTGGGAAACGGGCAAGTTCCACAATCCGCCCGAGAAAGACCTCGAAACCTGGTTCATCCGGGGTGGTTCGGCCGGCGCTGCGCTCTACACGTTCAAGCAACCGGGTGTGTATGCCTACGTCAACCACAACCTGATCGAAGCCTTCTATCTGGGCGCTGCCGGTCACGTCGTGGTCGAAGGTGACTGGAACAATGACCTGATGACGCAGGTCAAGGCTCCGGGTCCGATCACCAGCAAACCCTGGTAATCGCGTATCCGAAGGCTGGCGCGGCCGCCGTCTCCCTCAGCAGGGAGC